>CAYWTU010000077.1:0-10610 GCA_964461275.1 uncultured Pirellulales bacterium
CCAAGCGGCATTGGAGATCGCCCGCGCCGAGCCGCAGCGACGGCTCGACCTGTTGCGGCAGGCGCAGCGGCTCGGCGCCGCGCTTGACGAGCAAGGCTGGGACATCGGCGCCTCGACCAGCCAGATCATTCCGGTCTTGGTTGGATCGGCCGTCCGCGCGCTCGAGCTATCGGCCCGCCTGTTGCGCGCTGGCCACTACGTCCCTGCGATTCGCCCCCCCTCTGTCCCGGAAGGTCAAAGCCGGCTGCGAATCTCGCTCACGGCGGGTCACAGCGAAGAGCAGTTGCAACGAATGGTCGCCGCCCTGGCGGACGCCGAGAAGTGAACCACAAAGAATTGGTTCCTGACCATCGTTTTCTGACCATCCGCGGAGCTGAGTTCTCTGCCAACGCAGTTCATGATCGATCGTTTGGGATTGCCGCTGAAGCGGCGGCGAGAAGTGACTTATGACGGGATTCAGCCTCAAAGATCATTTATTCAATCGCCAGAAGGTCGAGTATCTGGCCGCGCTATTCGCTTCGCACAATGCCAGCTTCTCGGAACGTAAATTCGTGGCGAGCGTAATGCGGAAACTTCCGTCGCTGGAATTGAAACAGCGGATCACGTTGATCGCCGAGACTTTGGAGAACCATCTTTCGAGACATTTTCCCGACGCGGCGGTTCAACTTGTCGAGAGTCTGCCGCCACGACTCGATGAGAGTAAGACGGATGACGACTACGGTGACTTTATCATTGCACCGCTTGGAGAATTCGTGGTGCGGAATGGAATGTCGCGTGAACATCTCGCTCTATCGCTCCAGACACTCAAGGAAATCACTCAGCGGTTCTCCATGGAAGATGCGGTCCGGGCGTTTATACGTCAGTTTCCCCAAGAGACCCTTCGCGAACTGACGCGTTGGACCAAAGATTCCAATTACCATGTCCGGCGACTGGTGAGCGAGTCGACGCGACCGCTCTTGCCTTGGTCGGGACGAATTGATTTGCCGGTCGAGGCCGCGCTTCCGTTGCTCAACAAGCTGCACGCCGATCGAACACGCTACGTGACGCGTAGCGTCGCCAACCATTTGAATGACATTGCCAAGACAAACCCCGAGCTGGTCATTCAGGCGCTTCAGAACTGGCGAGATTTGGCCCGGCAGGATCGCGAAGAACTACAGTGGATGACCCGTCATGCGCTGCGCACGCTGATTAAGCGTGGTCACGCGGGATCATTGTGCTTGCTCGGATTCAATCCAGCTCCGAGGCTCTCCCTTGGCGAGTTGCGAATCTCAAAGCACAGGCTGACACCGGGCGAGACGCTCGCATTCACTTTGGAAATCTCGGCGCTCCGCGACGAATCCCTGGTGATCGACTACGCTATCGACTTCGTGAAAGCCGGCGGCAAACGTTCCACAAAAGTCTTCAAGGCAGCGAAGCTATCCATGAAGAAGGGTGAGACTCGCACCCTTTGCAAGAAGCACAAACTGCACGCACAGGCGACCACGTATCAGCTTTACGCGGGAAAACATCTGCTGACCATTCAGATCAACGGCCAGTCCGTCGTTGCTGCTCCATTCATCATCTGCTAAGCCGGATTTATTCACCAGGTATTTCTGGCCCGGCGACGAACGAATGGCGATTCAAATTGGCTGCGTTTCATTTCGTCCGTCGCGGTGGTGTTTGGGCGCCCGCTGACGATGAGTCGAGGCGAAGCCGCAGCCCCCATTTCACCGAGCGTCCTTAACGCTGTTCGCGGGGCGGGGGGCCGATGAAGTCCCCTTGTTCATAGAGTTTGCCGTCGCCCGTAACGCGCCCGTCGCCGGATTGGGTCAGCTCTTGCAGGAGCCGGTTGTGAAGCGCGAGGCGAATGTCGGCGTATTTCGCGTCGCCCGCTACGTTGTTCATTTGGTGCGGGTCGTCGGCTAGGATATAAAGTTCCTCGCGCGGGCGACGGCCAAACGCGCGGTCGAAGTATGGCTTCCACGTTTCATCGCGTCGATGCTGCACCAGCCAGGCCTTGGCCGGACCGGCGTCGACGTCGCTGAGCGTGGTGTAGGTCACTTGCGCCAAGGCGTCCCAGGTGGGCGACGCGGCATGGTCCAGTTCCCGTGGATCGCCCAACGGCCAGCGGTCCGATTCAAAATTAACGATGTATAGATGGTCGCGCGTGCGCAGGGCCCGCTGGGGATACGGCAGGTTGCCCGCACGGGCGTCTGCCACATGCCGTTCGCGGCCCGAGACAACCCACGTCCGGTCGGGGGCGACCTGTCCTTGCCGCTCGGATCGCAAGATCGGCAGCAGACTGCGGCCGTTGATGTCCGCGAGCGGCTGAGCCTCGACCAGTTCGACCAGCGTCGGCGCCAGGTCGATCAAGCACACCAAGTCGTCGACGACGCGGCCGCCGGGAATCCCCGGGCCACACACCGCCAACGGCACGCCCGTGCCGAAGTCGTACAGATTGCATTTGCCTTGCGGAAAACCGGGCGGGCCGTGGTCGCCCGAAACGACGATCACCGTCTTGTCGAGTTCACCACGCTCTTCCAAGAGAGCCAATAATTGCCCCAGCCCCGCGTCGAACGCTTGGATTTCTCCCAGATAGTCGGCCACGTCCTGGCGCATCTCGGGCACGTCAGGCAAGAAGGGAGGCAGCTTGCCCTGTAGCGAGGCGGGATCGATGTTCCAAAGAGCTTGGCCCGATCCGGCGACCCACCTGCGATGGGCGGTCGTGGCGCCAAACCAATACAAGTACGGCTGGTCCGGCGGACGCGCAGCCAGGAAGTCCGAAAAGTTTCGGTGGACCTCGGCCAAGAGTTCCTGCTTGGCGTCATCGACAGTTTGGCCCCGTTGGACCATTTGCGTCGCGTGCTCCGAGAAATCGTTGAAGCGGCGGCCCCCCTTTTCATAAGCGTACCGCTGACCGGCGAACGGTGCGTCGACCGGACGCCCCGGACTCCAGACTTTGAACGACTTGCCAACGTGGTAGCCCGCGTCCCGCACCACCAGCGGAAACGACGGTATCCGCTCGTCCCAAACGGCGCCGTGCAAGATCGCTCCGCGGCCGGTGCGCCAGAAGTATCGGCCGGTGAGCAGTGAGCTACGGCACGGCGTGCAGGACGGCGAATTGACGAAGGCATTGCGGAACAGCACGCCGCGCCGAGCGACACGGTCAAAATTCGGCGTCGTCACCGCGTCGTGCAGTCGGCCGGGCCCGTCGACTTGGGAGTAGGCGCTGGCGATGCGTCCCCAGTCGTCGGCAAAGACGAAAAGTACGTTCGGTCGCTGGTCGGCCGACGCAACGCCCTGACTCGACAGCGCCGAAGCGACAACCATCAGCCTGATGATGGATGCGACGGCGTAATCGCCAACACGCAGTCGAATAGATGCGATTCTCATAAGGGCCTGGGCGATAGCCTATCGTGGCGGCCAGCGCCGAACAACTGCCGGGCGCGGCGCCTGGCGAAAAAACCTAGAACGTTGACGAGCCAGCGGCGGCGCTTGATTTCGTGGCCAATCGCCGCGAGAAACGGCAACGCCTGGCGCGGGACCGGTCAAGCGATTCAAGTCCAACGAGCAACCGGTTCGATTCGCTGAAATCAGCGCGCCTTAGCGGGCCGTGGTCAGGTTGTTTGCAGCCTAGGACCGCGTCAACGCCAGCTCGATGCGCTCGCGGACTTCGCCCGGCTGCATTCCGAATTCGACCAGCGCGGCCTGTGCCCGCGGCAGGTGTCGCGATTCGACCGCTCGGTCGACGACACCATAAAGATACTGATCTCGTCCCAGGGTTTGCGCCACCGCCTGGCGCAGCTCGACGAGTTGGCCCAAGACGTCGGCCAGGGCTTCATCCTCGGTGGCGGTTGAGTGGCAGCGGTGGTCGTCGCGGATCATGCTCGTCGGTCCTGCTGTTTCCCTGGATCGGCCGCCAGACGTCCGCGGCTTGGACAGATAGGGAAAGTCTAGGTCAACTTGACGGCACTGGACGGCAACGGGAGTCCGGTCGTAACGGGCGTACCGTTTGGGGAACCCGCGCTGCGACAACGGGCTGATCGAATCGCCGCACGCCGGCTAGCGAGTGGCCACTAAACCCGCTGCACGGCCACGTGCGCGGCGGCGTGCGGGGCAGGCGCCGGCGGCCGGCGGAGATAGCTGGGGTCGATCTTGGCCAACTCCTCGGCCGTGGCGTCGACCGTGTACCGAATTTGCTCTTCGGTATGGCAACTGGAGATGAAGAACCGCAGCCTGGCTGCGCTTTCCTCGACGGCCGGGTACATGATGGGCTGTACGTTCACGCCCCGCTGCAATAACGCGTGCGAGAGCTGGAAGGCGTGCAACGAATTACCCAGAATCACGGGCACCACGGGCGAATCTTGGCTCCAACCGGTGTTGAGGCCGTGTTGTCGGGCGCGCTGCAGGAACAACCGCGAGCGGGCCTGCAAGCGGGCCACGCGCTCCGGATGGGCCTGCAATTGACGCAAAGCGGCGAGCGCCGCCCCGGCGTTCGAGGGTGTGATGCCGACGCTGAACACGAACCCCGGCGAAGTGTATTTCAAATACTCGACCACGGCCTTGCAGCCCGCAATATAGCCGCCGCAACTGCCGTACGATTTGCTCAGCGTCCCCATCCACAGGTCGACGCGCCGCGGGTCCGCGCCAAAGTACTCGGCAATGCCCCTGCCCGTATCGCCCATCGTCCCGGCCGAGTGCGCCTCATCGACCAGCAGAAACGCCTTGTGCCGCTCCTTGATTTCGATCAGACGCGGCAGGTCAGGGAAATCGCCGTCCATGCTGTACACGCCCTCGACGGCGATCAGCACCCGCTGATAGTAAGGCCGCAAGTCGGTCAGAATGCGATCTAGCGCACGAAGGTCGTTGTGGGGGAACGGCCGCCGCCTGGCGCCCGAGAGAATGCTTCCCTGGACAATGCTGTTGTGGGCCAGCGCGTCGTGCAAGATCAGATCGCCGCGGCCAAACAAATGGCCAATGGTCGATTCGTTCGTGGCATGACCGCCGACGTATACGATCGAGGCTTCGGCGCCAACCCATTCGGCCAAGGCTTCTTCCAACTCGCGGTGGAGCGGCTTTTGGCCGGACACGAGTCGGCTGGCCGAGACGCTGGTGCCATAGCGGTCGATTGCATCCTTGGCGGATTGCATCACGACCGGGTCACCGGTCATGCCCAGGTAGTTGTAGTTCGAGAAATTGATCAGCGTGCGGCCATCGATCACCGTCGTATCGGCGGTAATTCCCTCTTGCTCACTGAAGAACGGCACGGCCAGGCCGTTGGACGTGGCCAGTTGATGCTGCTGCTTGAGGCGGATGTATTCCGGGTATCGATCGAAGCGGTAATTCTCCGGTGAGATTTCGGCGGGCACCGAGAGGTCCTGCCCCGTCGGACGGCCCAAGTGGGCCTCCACGGCGCTGCAAATGTCGCGAACCGTATCAATCTCAACCGCTACGTCTTCCGGCATTCGGCCGCCAAAGTGATCTTCGATGGCGGATTGCAGTTCAACGCGGGCCAGCGAATCGAGCCCCAGGTCCGCCAAGGTGGCGTCCAGATGGCGCTTGTCCAGACGCTGTCCGCAGGCCTGCGCCACCAGACGGAGCACATTCTCGACGACGTTCACCGGCTTCTCACGCGGAGCGTCGCCGGCCGACTCGCGCACTCTGGCAACCGCGGTGCGCAGCGCTCCGTTGCCGTTGTCACCATGAGCGGAGTTGCCGATCCCCGCGTGGCCGTGACTGGTGTGGCTATGACCTGTGTGGCCGTTGCCGTGATGGTGCTTGCCGTTCTTGTGTGCGGCGCCGTTGGCCTGTCCGTGGCGGGCGTGAGAGCCGTTGGAACCGGGGATCTTTTCGGCCGCGACGGGCGCCGCGGTCGTCAATACAGAAGGCTCAAAGCACGCGCCGTTGGCGCAGCGGACCCATTGATCCACGACGTTCAGCGTGCCGTCGAGGTAACCGCGGCGACAGGCGTGCCTTTGGATCTTGCCGCTGGAGGTCTTGGGGATGCTGCCTTGCTTGACGAGCACAATCGCGTCCAGCGGCAGCTCGTGTCGTCGCAACACTTCGCTGTGAACGGCCGCGAACACCAACGGACTCTCGCGCATCTGCGTCCGCTCGATCTCGTGGACCAACACCAATTGCTCGCGACCCTGGGCGTCTTCGACCGCGAAAGCGGCGCCGCAGTTGGGGCGCAGACCGCGATGGGCGTGCTCGGCGGTCAGTTCGATGTCTTGGGGGTAATGGTTCACGCCCCGCACGATGATCAAGTCTTTGATCCGGCCGGTAACGAACAATTCGCCGCCATGGAAAAAGCCCAGATCGCCGGTGCGCAAGTACGATCGGCCGTCGGACGGCTCGAGGTGCGCCTCGAACGTCCGCCGCGATTCCTCGGCGCGCATCCAATAGCCCACCGCCACGCTCGGTCCGCTCACCCAGACCTCGCCGATCTGCCCCTCGGGCAGTTCGGCGTGCCTCTCCGGATCGACGATGGCGATCCGTTCGTCCGAGAGGTTGCGGCCGCTGCTTACCAGCGCCCGGCCCCCGGAAGCGATCTCGGCGCGACCCGCCTCCATGCCCGCGGGTTCAAGCTTCTTGACCACCGGCGGGGCCTCGCGCATCCCGCCCGAAACGATCAAGGTTGCCTCGGCCAGCCCGAAGCAAGGATAGAAGGCCTCACGACGGAAGCCGCAAGGGGCGAACGTCTCGGCGAATTGCTCTAACGTCTCGGCGCGAACCGGCTCGGCGCCGTTGAACGCCACCCGCCAACTACTCAGGTCGAGTTGCTCGCGCTCTTCCGGCTTGATCTTCCGCAGGCACAAATCGTAGGCGAAGTTCGGTCCGCCACTGGTCATGGCGCGATAGGTGGAGAGCGCCTGCAGCCAGCGGACGGGCTTCTGCAAGAACGACATTGGCGACATGAGGACGTTGTGAAACCCGCCGTACAGCGGTTGGAGAATGCCTCCCACAAGTCCCATGTCGTGATAGTTGGGCAGCCAGTATGCCCCCGACGTACTGCGCGTGTGCTCGAACGCCTGATAAATCAGGGCCGAGTTGTGCATCAAGTTGCCGTGGGTGAGCATTACACCCTTCGGCGTGCCGGTCGACCCGGATGTGTACTGCAAAAACGCCAGCGACTGCTCGTTGACGTCCGGCCGCTTCCACTCCGCCTCGATCCCAGGCGGCGTGCGATCGGTGGTCAACCATTGCAGCCGTTGTAACGCCGGCGATTCGTTCAGGACCGGCCCAATCCGCTCCAGAACCCCCACGGTCGACAACGCACAGCGCGCGTCGGCATCGGACACAATGGCTTCGATCCGGTCCAGCGACCGATTGCGTCGGGGGGGATACGCCGTGACAGCCACCACGCCGGCGTACAAACAGCCAAAAAACGCCGCAATGAACTCGAACCCGGCGGGGTACAGCAACAATGCCCGTTGGCCGCGCATACCCTGCGATTCCAACCAGGCGCCAATGGCTCGCGCCTGACGGTCCAGCTCGCCGTAGGTCAGCGTTTGCTCGTCCGCCTCGCCGTCGGCGAGGAACGTAAACGCCTTGACGTCCCGTTGGCACTCGGCGCGGAAGCACAGGAGGTCCACCCAATTGGTCGGACCAAACATGCCTCCAGGTAACAGTTTCAGATCCACAGCTTTCGAACCTCCTGCGTCACTCGCCAACCCGTTTCCGACGGCCCTTGTCAAAAGAGCATCGGGAGGGCGCTACAGGCCGCTCCGTCGTATGAGCGTCTGCTGCCGGGCGAGGGCCGTTCAGGCCGGATTGCAGTCATGAGCCGGTCGTCTGCCAGCCGGCGGCCGTCGGAGAGCCTTGCGGCCCCGGCGGTCACCCGGAAGATCCCGGAACGGTGCTTTTGGGGTGACTGTGTTTTTGGGTGACCGTGCGTTTGGGGTGACTGTGCGTTTGGGGTTGTCGGAGCTTGGGGTCGATAGAGGTCCAACTCCAAGGTGTGTTAAGGTTCGACTCAGGCAACGGCGCCCGCCGGGACACCACGGCCCGCACGCTAGCAGCTCGGTCGCGCCCCCGGAGCGCGCAGCGCTTCTGTGACCAGGATTCGTCTTAAAAGACTACCACGGTCAATCTCCCCGTTCAAACAACTTCGGCTGGCGAACGGACCAAATTGGGCATTATTCGGACCGCGCAATCGAATCATCGTAACATTTTATCTGAATTGCCCAAGCCTTGTAAACTCTCTGAAGCGTGAAACGTAAGCCAATTGCCCATAATGCTTTCTGCATAGTAAGCGAATATGCGAAAAGGCTTGTGGGAGCTGCAATATTGCGGCTAGCACAACAGATGCGGAATTGGTTTGTTTAGCAGACAACCATCGCAAGCGGATTGGACGGGGCATTCAATGCGAGATAGTTCATGGCCCGCCTGCCGACCACATCGCCGGGCCAAGAAAGGCCCCAGAGCCTGGCGCCGGTTCAAACGCTCCGGTTCGGGGCGGCCCAGGAGACTATCAACTTATGGGCGGTAGAAGAGGTACAAGCCGCCGAACGTGGCGGTCACCGCCAGGAGCAACCAGACCAGAATTTTTTCCACCACGGCGGCCCCGGATTCGGGAGCCAGGGTCTGGATTTCCTCGATCGTCATCACCTTCTTGCACTTGGGACAGCGGCCCTTCTTGCCGGCCGAGGCATCGCCGGCCCGTAGCCGCATCCCGCAGCCGTCACACGCCATGTGCACCGCCATGGTCGGCTCCATTTCTGCCCCGGAACGCCTGGGCTTGGCCTCAATTAGGCCGACTCAGCCGCAGGGCCGGTTGACACAATTTGGTCCAGCGAGCGCCCCAACCGTTTGCGCTCGGAACGAGCGGCCGGTGTACGGCGATCTTCCAACGTGGTTGGACGATGTTCGCGAATCACAGCCAAAAGATGCTGGCTGATGTCGTCGCCTTCGGCCGGGACACCGAGTTGGCCAACGGCGTCGGAAACACCCAAGAGTACGGCGCGGCGAACGCCTTCACGAATCCATCCGTAGAATCCCAACTGGTTCATAGCGTGTCTCCTTGCAATCCAAGGCCATCCGCGCGTCGGCGTGACAGCGCAAGCGGGGCGAACAATTCGGGCGTGCCTTGTATCGGCAGAAATCGTCGACGGCTTGACGCTCCGCCGAGGCCAGACCGCTAGCTGCTGGCATGACAGCAACGCTAATTGCGCCCGCAGAAGTTCTGGCGTCGTCCGACGGGGCCAACCCCCGGTCATTGACCGTCAGTGACGGGGGGCTAAGGGATACGATCGCACCGTGTTTAGCAAGGAAGGCCGGCGCACCTAGCGAATCGGACCGCCGCCCGGGCCGTTCGCTTACCCGATCAGCTCGTGCAGCACCGTGCCTTCAACATCGGTCAGGCGAAACTCGCGGCCGGAATGTAGATACGTCAGCCGCTCGTGGTCGAGTCCCATCAGGTGCAACATCGTAGCGTGGATGTCGTGGACGTGTACTTTCTTCTCGACCGCCGCGAAACCCAGGTCGTCGGTGGCGCCGTACGTTTGGCCGCCGGCAATGCCTGCACCGGCCATCCAAATACTGAATCCGCGCGGGTTGTGGTCGCGCCCCTTGCCGTTTTGACCGGTGGGCGTGCGGCCGAATTCACCGGCCCACACCACCAGCGTCTCGTCCAGCAGTCCGCGGCGTTTGAGGTCGGTGAGCAAAGCTGCGATCGGTCGATCGGTCTCCTGGCAGTGCAGTTCGTGGTTGGCGTTTACGTTGCCGTGAGCGTCCCAATTCTCGTCGTTGTGTCCGCCGCCGGAGTACACCTGCACGAACCTTACGCCCCGCTCGACCAGCCGCCGCGCCAACAAGCAGCGTCGGCCGAACTTCTCGGTCTGGGGCTGATCCAAGCCATATAGCTGCTGTGTCTCGGCCGTTTCATCGTCTAGGTCCACCGCCGCCGGCGCCTCGGTCTGCATGCGAAACGCCAACTCGTAAGTGGCCAACCGCGCCGCCAACTCCGACTGCGGCGGGAGCCGGTCTTGTTGCAACTGTCCCAGTCGCCGCAGTAGCGCCAGTTGCCGCTCTTGTTCCGCGGGCGTGACGCCGTCCGGCGGCGAGAGGTCGATCAGCGGCTCGCCCGAGGTGCGAAACTGTGTTCCTTGAAATGCGGCCGGCATGAATCCCGCGCCCCAGTTGGGCGCCCCGCCGATCGGTCCCCCGCGGTGATCCAACAGCACTACATATGCCGGCAGGTCCTGGTTTTCGCTCCCCAATCCGTACACAGCCCACGAGCCGACGCTGGGAAACCCCTGCCGCAAATAGCCGGTGTTCATCTGCAACAGCCCCGACCCATGAGCAAAGCTGTCGGCGTAGCACGAGCGAATCACCGCCAACTCGTCCACCTTTTGCGCCAAGTGGGGATACAGGTCAGAAACTTCGACGCCCGATTGGCCGTATTTGGCGAACGTGCGCGTGCTGCCCAACAGCGTGCCAGGGTTGCGAACCTTGAACAGCGGATCGTTTTCCAAATTGGGCATCGGCTGCCCGGAGTGCTTCACCAACTCGGGCTTGGGATCCCAGGTGTCGACCTGACTAACACCGCCGTACATGAACAGAACGATGCAGGCTTTGGCCCGGGGCGCGAAATGCGCGGCCCGCGGTTGAAAGGGGCGGAGCGGGTCGAA
>CAYWTU010000078.1:0-10516 GCA_964461275.1 uncultured Pirellulales bacterium
GCCCAGATCGCCGCGTGTTTCAGTTGCCCGAGCAAGCGGTGCAATTGTGCAGCGAGAACGAACTGCTCAACGACGACGGCAGCCGCGTACACACGCACCGCGCTGCGCCGCTCAATGAACAGTTTGCCCGTGATTTCACCGTACAGTTTGCCGACATCGCCGCGCGCTACCCAATCTATGCCGAACTGGAGAACATCTGTCAGTTGGCCCTGGCAGTGGCTTTGATCCGCGGTGAGCATTGGACGGAACAGATGGCATGGCCCGCCGAATTTTGGGACGACGCGCACGGATATCGACTGGCCATCGGCAGCGCTCCGAAAACCGTTCAAACGGTGCTCAGCTCGCGCGTGGTAGGCGGTCGGCGAATCATCGCGGCGGTCAGCGGAGGAGTAAAGGTCGACATCCAGGCCCATTGCCAACGGCAGCCGGTCGCCATCGATGGCCAAGGCGAGTTGGACGGTGTTATCGGCCCCGCGGCCCCACCCGCGGACAAAGACCGGTGGTGGTGGGACTAAGAACGACCTGCGGCCTGGCCTATGCCACGATCGCACCTGGACGGGGATGATTCATCCCGCTGCCGGGTCTAATGGTCGCTGACGGCAATATCGAGTTGAGCCAAGAGGCGCGTCAGCGTATTGGCGTGAATGCCTAGGAGCTTGGCGGCACGGCCCTTGCGTCCCCCAGTGGCCAAAAGCGCTTCCCGGACGGCCAACTCGCGGAGCCGAGCCAGGTTGTACGACGGCAACCGACAGGCGGCTCCCGCTTGCGGCGCCAAGGAGCCCCTGGCCGCTGGATCCAAATCCGGCAAGGCCGGTTCGCAATCCAAAACGTACGCCTGTTCGATGACGTGCGATAATTGCCGCACGTTGCCCGGCCAGGGGTAGCGAGCAAATCGGTCGAGCGAGTCGGACGTCGGCTTCCAGACAGGTCGGTCATACTGGCGGGCGAACCGCTGACTGAAAAACTCGACGAACTCGAGTATGTCTTCGGCGCGGTCTCGCAACGGCGGAACCACCAGCTCAATCATGTTCAAGCGGTAATACAGGTCGCGACGGAATCGGCCATCGCGCACTTCGGCATCCAAGTCGCGATTCGTGGCGGCGATCACTTGAACGTCGATCCGCACGGGGCGCGAAGCCCCGACCGGCGTGACTTCCCCCTCCTGCAGCACGCGGAGCAATTTAGGCTGCAACTCCAAAGGCATCTCGCCAACTTCGTCCAAAAACACCACGCCACCTTCGGCTGCGCGGAACACCCCCAACGAGCTGCCGGCCGCCCCGGTAAACGAGCCCTTCTCGTGGCCAAACAGTTGGCTCTCGGCCAACGTGGCGGTCAGCGCCGCGCAGTTGACCGGCACGAACGGCCGCATAGCGCGCGGGCCGTAGCCGTGCAACAACGTAGCCATGACTTCTTTGCCGGTTCCCGTCTCACCAGAAATCAAGACGGTGCATTGCGCCTCGGAGGCCCGCTCAAGCTTCTCGGCAATGCGGCGAACGGCTGGATTGCGCCCAAGCACCCAATCCAACGTCCGAGAAGGAGGCGCAGACTCAAAGTCGCGCCGCGCGGACACAGCGTGTGTGACGTCGCTCATAGTTCGCTCTCTCTCTCGGCAGCATGGGCCCAAGTCCTTGGCGCGAGCTGCCTATGCCAACGCAATCAATTGCACGCCGTTTTGGAATCTGAGAGTACCCGACTCTCAACGTCGTGCAGTGGTGAAATTCAGTAGCGTTACCTCAAGGTGCGGGACAAACTCATGATCGCTGGAATGCGCTGTGGGCAGGCAACCGGCTCAACGAACACATTCATGCCTTGGCGACTGCCTTCCTTAAAGGACATTGCCTTCCCTAAAGGACTGGGTGAACCATACAATTTCACCCAATCGACGCCACCGCAATTACCAGTGCTACTGATCTTAACCATACGATCCTTACGATGCAACAAAATTGTCCCCATTCTCCGGGGGAATATTACCACCTCAGGAGGTGGGATCACCGTGGCCGTGACTGGCCACCCATCCAATTGGAGCAGCTTGTTTACCATTGCTTGGGGCCGTGCAGTTGCCATTTGTGGGGCAGTTTGGGCGGCCTGTTGAATCGATTTTGTGCCGGTTGTCTCCCATGACTGACGCTTACCGTGACCAGGTTCGGCTCGTGGCTCGTTGGATCTCGCAGGCCGAGCGAGGGGTGGCTTTCACCGGCGCCGGCATTAGCACCGAAAGCGGAATCCCCGATTTTCGCTCTCCGTCGGGCGTGTGGGCGAGGTATCGGCCCGTCTATTTTCAGGAGTTTCTTGCCTCGGCCCAGGCTCGCCACGAATCGTGGCGGCAAAAGACAGAAGCCTACGCCCAGTTCGCACAAGCACAACCCAACGCCGGGCACCGTTGCCTGGCCGACTGGGAAGGTCGGGGTTGGTTGCGAGGCGTGATCACACAGAACATCGATGGCTTGCACCAACTCGCCGGCAGTCGGCGCGTGCTCGAGCTGCATGGCACGGCTCGCCAGGTGGAATGCCTTGGCTGCCGCCGCCGGTGGCCTCCCGACCCCTGGATGGACCAGTTTCGCCGGACACAGAGCGCGCCGGCGTGTCCCGACTGCGGCGGCTGGCTGAAGAGCGCCACGGTATCGTTTGGTCAGCCGCTTCCCGAAGAGGTCATGTCGGAGGCGGTCACCTGGGCACGGCAAGCGGATCTGATGCTGGCGCTGGGCTCGAGTCTGGTGGTCGAGCCAGCCGCCAGCCTTCCGCGAATCGCCCGCAAGCACGGCGCCAAACTGGTGATTATCAATCGCGACGCAACCGAGCAGGATCTGTCGGCCGACATTGTGATCCACGCGGGCATCGGCGAAACGCTTTCGCTCGTGGCGGAGTTTGTGGCAGGCGTCAATAATTGAACAGACACGCCCGGAGCCGTTGCGAAAACACCAGACTGCCGAACAATTTGAATTCTAGGTCGTTCTTGACGTAGTCGAATTCGAGAAAGCGTTGGCTCTGTCGTGCAACTGCGGGAACGATGACCTCGAAGAGTGGTCGCTGGGCAGGTCCCCAAAATTGCAGCCGCAGCTCCCCCGGGCCACCCGGCTGCGCCGTGACCAGTACAGCGGCCAACTTCCGCACGGTGTCGTTTTTCCAAGGGAAGTGGTAACACTCGGTCTGGTCGTCAATTTCCTCCGGCAAAAGATTGAAGTACGCCACCAGCGCCACAGGCGCCCCGCGCACGGGCTGGGGGCGGCCGGCCAGCGCCGCATCGATCGTATCGGCGGCGGCCGTCGTGGGAACGGCCATGACGCCGTAGACGATTTCCTGATTGGCCAGCACGACCGCCTGAGGCGGGTCGAATTCGATTGCAGCCAGTTCCGGATATTTCTCACGCCCGGCCGTCAGCATGAGCTGACTGCCGCTGGTAGCGGCGGCGGTCGGCATTTGGTGCAGCGTCACCTCGACCTGGCTGGGCAGGCAGGCGGCGGCAACCACGGCAACGGCAATGGCGAACATGTGTTCCAATCGCGAAGTGAGGGGCCCTTGGGCAGATTACCCTGCCGGAACCATGCCCGGAAAGACGTACGCCTGCAAGAGCGTCAACAAACCCATCAGCGCGGCCAAGACCACGCTGTGCCAGAACACGAACCGCAAGATGGCCCCCTCTTCGCCCGAACGGTTGGTGGCCGCCGCGGCGACGACGATGCTTTGGGCGTCGATCATCTTGCCCATCACGCCACCGGTGCTATTGGCCGAGCATATCAGCACGGGGGACAGATCGAGTTGTTCGGCTGTAAACCGCTGCAAGCCGCCGAACAAGGCGTTCGACGAGGTGTCGCTGCCGGTGAGCGCCACACCCAACCATCCGAGCATGGCGGCAAAGAACGGATAGGCCGGCCCGGTATGAGTGAAGGCCATGCCCAGCGTCACGTCGGCGCCGCTGAACTTGGTCGTGTAGGCGATGGCCAGCATCATGGCAATAGTGGCCAGCGGCCAGCGCATCCGCCACGTGGTTTCGGCCAAGGTGCGGCCAAACCGCGCCGGCGGCACGCCCATCCAGACGGCCGACAACACCGACGCGAACAAGATTCCCGTTCCGGTGGCGCTCAGCCAATTGAACTTGAACTTGGCCTCTTCCGCGGCGCCGCGCGCGGGCACGGCAGGAACATCGCGGAAAACCAAGTTGTGCAATTCAGGCATCTCGATCGTCACTAGCGCGCGGCCTCCGAGCCGCTGATCCATCCAGGTTCGCACCGTCGGCAGCCCCCAAAGAAACACGCACAGCGACAACAGAACCCACGGCATCCAGGCCGCGACGATTTGCCGGGCAGTCGGCGGCGGCCCAGGAAAGACAACGGGAGCGGCGTCGGTTCGTTCCGCCGCGGCGAACTCCCACACGTCGCGCGGCTGCCAGAATCGCATAAAAGCGGCCAACAACACCAAGGAAACCAATCCGCCCGCTACGTCCACCAGCGTGGGCCCCAAGTAGTTGGAGACAAGAAACTGCACCACCGCGAAACTGCCACCGCTGACCAAAACGGCCGGCCACACGCCCCGCACGCCGCGCCATCCGCTCATCGTCCAAACCATCCAAGCCGGAACGATCAACGAGAAAAACGGCAACTGTCGGCCAGCCATGGCCGAGAGCTGCATTTCCGGCAGGCCGGTGACCTTGGCCAAGGTGGTGATGGGCGTCCCCAGCGCCCCATAGGCCACGGGCGCCGTGTTGGCGATCAGCGCCAGCCCAGCGGCGTAGATGGGCGGAAAACCTGAACCGATCAGGAGCGCCCCGGAAATCGCCACAGGGGTGCCGAAACCGGCGGCGCCTTCCACGAACGCACCGAAGCTGAAGGCGATCAACAGCGCCTGAATTCGTCGGTCGGCGCTCAGCGAGGCAACCGAGTGTTTCACCACGTCGAACTGCCCGGTCTGGACCGTCAGCGCGTACAGAAACACAGCCATCAGCACGATCCAGCCGATGGGAAACAGGCCAAAAGCGGCGCCGTTGACAACGGCGGCCAGCGCCATTTTCCACGGCATGCCGTAGGCCATCACCGATACGAAAACGGCGGTCAGCAATCCCGCCGCCGCGGCCCGGGGCGCACTCCAGCCAGCCAAACCCAAGAGCCCCAGGAGCACCACGATGGGCAGCGCCGCCACGAACGTCGATAAAAAGGCGCTCCCCAGCGGGTCGTAAACTTGGGTCCAGGTCATTCGGGGCCAGATTCTCCAATGCCTGGTTAGGCCATCAACTCGGGTACAACGCGGCCGTGGATATCTGTAAGACGGAAGTCGCGGCCGGCATAGCGATAGGTCAGTTGCGTATGGTCGAAGCCCAATAGCTGTAAGACGGTGGCGTGCAGGTCGTGAACGTGAACCCGATTTTCGACCGCCTGGAAGCCGAACTCGTCGGTGGCCCCGTGGATGGTCCCGCCGCGCACGCCGCCGCCGGCCAACCACATGCAAAAGCCGTGATTGTTGTGATCGCGGCCATTGACCTTTCCGGCGTTGGCGCCTTTCTGCGGCAACTCTACGGTGGGCGTGCGGCCGAATTCTCCGCCCCACATCACCAGTGTATCATCGAGCAGCCCTCGCTGTTTCAGGTCGGTCAGCAGTGCTCCGATGGCCTGATCGCACTCTCCGGCCAGCGTGCGGTGCCGCTCTTCGATGTCGTCGTGGTTGTCCCAGGGTTGGCCTTGGCCGTGCCAGACTTGCACGAAGCGCACGCCACGCTCGATCATCCGTCGGGCATACAACATCTGCCGGGCCTGCACGCCAGGCCCGTAGAGGTCGAGAATGTGTTGCGGCTCGCAGGAAAGATCAAACACATCGGCCGCTTCCATTTGCATTCGGTAGGCCAACTCGAACGAATGGATGCGGGCTTCCAAGGCCGGGTCGTGTCCACGAACCTCACTGTGGCGGCGATTCAACTGGCCAACCAAGTCAAGTTGCGCCCGCTGTTCGGCGGCCGCAAGTTGATGGTTGCGGACGTTTTCGACTAACTTGTCGAGTTCCTGGTGGCGGGTGTCGATGTAGGTTCCCTGATACACACCCGGCAGAAACGCGGATTGCCAGTTTTCGGGCCCTTTGATCGGATGCCCGCCGGGGCACATGGCGACGAAACCCGGCAGGTTCTGGTTTTCCGTTCCCAGGCCGTAGGTCAGCCACGAACCGAAGCTGGGCCGCACCTGCACCGAAGCGCCGCAGTTCATCAGCATCAGCGAAGGTTCGTGGTTGGGCACGTCGGCGTGCATGCTGCGCACGATTACCATCTCGTCCACGTGCCGAGCGACGTGCGGGAAAATATCGCTGACCGGCGTGCCGCATTGTCCGTGCGGTTGAAACTTGAACGGCGAAGGGAGCGCGGCGCCGGTTTTGCGTTCGGTCTGCAAGTTGGGGATGGGAAGCATCTGGCCGGCCAACCGATCGAGCGCCGGCTTGGGGTCAAACGTGTCCAGATGCGACGGACCGCCGTTCATGAACAAATGAATCACGCGCTTGGCCCGGGGGGCAAAATGCGGCTTTCGCGGCAAGAGTGGATTGGGCGCCGCCAGGGCGCCGCCGTCGGACACAAGCCCCGCCAGCCCGAGCATGCCGAAGCCCAAGCCGCCGCGGCGCAAGAGTTCGCGGCGCGAGAGGAGAGGTGCATCGGACGATCGTTGATTCACTTGTCCGCGGGAAGACATGGCTCAATCCACAAACAAAAACTCGTTGGTCATCAGCAGCGCCTGGGCCAGCCGCTCCCAGGGGCCCAGGGGCGACGGCTTCGGACCGCCCGCCAGGCCGGCGCGGAGCGCCGCGCTGGCGTGTTGCCGCCCCGTCGCCTCAAGGTACTCCCCAGCCAAGCGCAGCTCGTCGGCATCCGGCGGGCGCGACAACGTCCATCGATACAACGCAGAAACGCGAGCGGATCGCGGGTCGTTGTGGTCCCGCCGGGCCTGCGCTTCTTGCAGCGACCGCGCCGCCAAGCGTTGCGACGTTTCGATCATCTGTGGCGAGTTCATCGCCAACAGCGCCTGCTGCGGCACGGTTGTCTCCGGACGGCCCGGTGCCGAGGCGTCCGGGTTGGCAAAGTCGAACACTCGCAGCGTGCCGGCCAGGTCTTGGCGATCGATCCAGGCGTACACGCTCCGCCGCGTGGTGTATGGCGCCGCGAACAGATCGACCGATCGGCCGCCGAACGCCGAGTTCAGTTGTCCAGAGGCGACCAGTGTGGCGTCGCGCCACGGTTCAAACTCCAACCGACGTCGATTCATCCGCCACAGCAGGCGGTTTTCCGGATCGACGCTTAAGCCCCGGCCGTGCGGCTGGCTCGACTGCTGATAGGTTTGCGACAGCAAGACGCGGCGATGCAGCCGCTTGAGCGACCAACCGTCGTGAACCAAGCCGCTTGCCAGATGGTCCAGCAACTCGGCGTGCGCCGGCGGATCGCTGCGCGTTCCCAGGTCGCTTGCCGTTCGCACCATCCCTACGCCAAAGTGATGCTGCCACACGCGATTGACAATTACTCGGGCCGTCAGCGGGTTGTCCGGCGCCACAATCGCCCGCGCCAACTCCAACCTTCCGCTGCCCACTGCGAACGGTTGCCGCGAACCCCCCGTGGCCACGGCCAAGAACTGTCGCGGCACTTCATCGCCAGGTCGATTGGGGTCGCCACGGCGAAACACCCGGGCCGGCGCCGGCGCCGCTCGATCGCGCATCACATTGGCCCGCGGCGGCGCCTCGGGCGAGGCGGCCTCAAAGGCGTCGGTCTCCGTGCGGAGTTTGTTGAGGTCGTTGGCGGTGGCCCGGTCGACGAAGCGGCGCAGCTCGTCGCGTGGAAACACGACGGGCGAGTCGTCGCCGTAGAGCACCTGCCGAAGCTGTTCGTCGGGCTCGGCCGGCATCGCGGTGGGAGCGGGTGAGGCGTTGCCGGCGGCGGTTTGTTCGGCCGCCGCTTGTTGCAACTGGCGCCATTGGTCGTCAATCTTGCCGAGCGCTTGGCCGTATCGCGCGGCCAATTCCGCCAGCGAACTTGGCGGCGCGAAAGCCAAAAACTCCTTCCGCAACCGCGGGTTCAAGCCGGCAAAGGCGCCCGGATCGTCACGAAGCTGAGACCAAAGCGAGGTGGACTGCGCCGCGAATTCGTCGTTGGTCCACGGCTGGCAGTGATGCCACACGGTGAACAGCGGATCGTTCGGCTGAACTTTTCGCTTCAGGTAACCTTGCCAACGCTTGAGCGCAGCCGGGCGCAGGTCTTCCGCCGCCAGCGAAATATCGAGCACATCCGCGGGATCGGCGCCGGCGGGCAGAACCGCCTTGACGAGGTAGTCCGCCGCGTGTCGACGGAGCAACTCGACAGCCTTGTTGTACTCGGCGTCCACCCGGGCGTTCAGCCGGGCTTTGCGGGCGTCGAGTTCTTGGCGATAGGCGTCGTAGGCCGCCGATTGCTGGGGCTGGCCAATCAGCGGCAACTCTTCCGGCTCCTCGCAACTGGCAAACACCCCGTACAGACTGTAGTAATCGGCCGTGGGAATCGGGTCGTACTTGTGGTCGTGACAGCGGGCGCACTGCACGGTCAGCCCCATCAGGCCGCGGGTCACCACGTCGATACGGTCGTCGATAATCTCGTGGACGTTAAACGCAAAACGGCGGCCTAGCGTGAGAAAGCCCATGGCTGCCAGGGGTCGCGGGTCGCTCGACGCGTCGACCAATTGGTCCGCCGCCAATTGTTCGAGCACGAATTGATCGTAAGGTATGTCGGCATTGAGGGCGTCCACGACGTAGTCGCGATAGGTGTAGGCGTAGGCGTAGCGAGGATCCTGAGTGAAGACGTAACCTTTGGTGTCGGCGTAACGGGCGACATCGAGCCAGTGCCGCCCCCAGCGCTGGCCATAGTAGGGCGAAGCCAGCAGTCGATCGACTCGCTTGGCCCAGGCTTCGGGCGATGCATCGTGCTCGAACTCCGTCACATCTTCCGCGGCGGGCGGAAGGCCCAAGAGGTCGAACGACGCGCGCCGCAGCAGCGTTCGGCGGTCGGCCGCGGGCGCCTCCGGCACCCCCTGGGCCTGCCGCTTGACGTGGATGAACCGGTCGATGGCCCCGGCCGACCAATCGTCGGCGCTTATGTGGGGCGTTGCTGGGGCGCGGACGGCTTGAAACGCCCAATGGTCCGCGGCCTTGTTTTCCGCGGCCGCCGCAACTTCAGTTGTCTGAGCCATGGGCTCTTGCGTTGGCGGCCAATAGGCCCCCTCCTGCACCCAGCGAACCAGGTCTTCGATCATCTCGGGCGGCAGCTTGCCGTCGGGGGGCATCTGCACGTCTTCGGCGTAGCGGATGGCGGTTACCAACCGGCTCCGCTCCGGTACGCCGGGGACGATCACCGGCCCGGAATCTCCGCCGCGGAGGACGGCCGGGCCGCTGTCGAGCCGCAGCCCGGCCTCCTGGCTCTTCGGACCGTGGCACTCGACGCAATGGGCCGCCAGCACCGGCCGGACTCGGGACTCAAAGAAGTCGGCCCTGACCGCCATTTCGTCCGGCCCTTGGGCGGTGGCCATCCACGGCAACGCACAGACAAGCACCACTACGGCCACCGACCGCACCAACACCGTGTCGATAGCGCGACCAGGAAAGCTCAATGGCATGGGTGGTAACTCGGCCATTTCACAAGTCGTAACACCATGAAGTATCACGAGATCAGTTTAACTGTCGGAGACGGCGGGGGTCAATTTTGGCGGCGGCCCGGGGCGCCTCGCGTTTGGAAATTACCCAGAGAGATTCGATTGACATCTCTGGACAACGTGCAAATAATCGGCACGACTGCGCAGGTTCTCCGCGCCAAGGGTCAGTTGGACCAATCTTCCCCGTTGTACCATGCCCTCCCGCTGGCAAAAATTCGCCATCTCGCTCTTGGCCATTGGGCAACTCCTGTTGGCCCTAGGCCCTGATGTTTGGCACGCCACGCAAGGGTGCCGCGACCGAAATTGCCTAGTACGCACATGCGGGCACGAGCATTCAGCGTGCGGGCACGAGCACGATTGCGGGCATGACCATGATGCTGGGGACGACCAGCATCGCGACGCGGCGTCGCGCGACGAGGAAGGCCGCGGGCTGCATGGTCCAGATACGTGCCTGGCTTGCCGTCTCAAAGAGGCGCTGCAAGGTCAGGTGTTCCAATGCGAGTCGACCGCTGTCGAGCGCCCAGTTCTCACGGGCCCAACTGTCCAGTTCGATTCGCATTCTTTTGTGCCGCCGCAAGGTGAGCTCTCTTTTGCCCGTGGTCCGCCTTTGGCGGTCTAGTGCTGGGCACTGCTGCGCAACGGCTTGCGCAGACTCGTTGATCGGCTGAAAGAGCAGGCGGCTTTGTTTCCGCGCGCCGTGTCTTTACACGCTCGCGGACCGAACTTGCCCATCTCTTCCGGCCTGAATCTGCCGTTCGCGAGGCGCTCCGACGCACTTCCGTTGGAACGCTCGTTCACCGGCGTGTTTGTGCGATTGTCCGTACCTCCCATCCGGAAGTCTTTTTTCATGCGCCGCGATCGTCGTGCATTCACGCTTGTCGAGC
>CAYWTU010000079.1:0-10489 GCA_964461275.1 uncultured Pirellulales bacterium
GCCGGGAATGGTTTGCAGGCGCGGACGGACGACCCAGTCGGCGAGGGTCCGTAGTTCAACAGCGTCGGTCTCGCCCGTGCTGCTGTACAGGCCGATCTGCAAGAACTGCCCCATGATCGAGGCCATCGGCGCCAGGAACGGATGCGCACCGGCGGGCAAACGCCCGGCGGCCAGGGCGATTTTTTCGTTGACGATCTGGCGATCAATGTAGATGTCGGTGTCCCAGCCGAACTCCACGTGGACCACCGACAGGCCCGGTCCCGATTGGCTGCGGACCGCCTCCACGCCGGTGGCTCCGTTGAGCACCGATTCGAGCGGAAACGTGACCAGCGTTTCCACTTCCTCGGCCGCCAGGCCCGGCGCCTCGGTCAGGATGGTTACGCGGGGACGGTTCAAATCAGGCAAAACGTCGATGGGCAACTTGCGCATGACTTGCAGGCCATAGGCCAGCGTGACCACGGCGACGGCCGCCGTGACGAGCCGGTATTGCAGCGACAGCCGGAGCAGTCCGTTGAGCAAGAAACAGCGCCTTTCCCCCGGGATTTTTTTAGAGTCCGACAAGCATCCGTGCCGGTGGGCAAATACCGATGGGGATTTCAGGGTCGGCCAGCGGTTGTTTGCGGTCGGCTAGTGCGAGTGGGTGTGGCCGGCCGCGTCGCCGCCGGTGATGCGGTTCTTAAGCACCAATTGCAGTTGATGAGCCGAATTCATCGCCAACCGGTCGCCCGGTTTGATTTCGTTGTCGGCCGCCAACACGACCGACAACGGGTCGCGAAATTCGACCCGTACCGGGCAGCGATGGAAGTGGTCGCCCTCTTCGCGAAACACGTACGATTCGGGCCCCTCCTGCACCACCGCCTCGACCGGCAACACAATTCGGTTTTCCCAGGTCTCGGCCGGAGCCTTGAGCTGCATCCGCTGACCCGGCCGAAAGCGCCAGCCGACGAACCGCCGGCCGTCGGCCATTCGATCGTCGCGCACCAATTCGTTGGGCAGCGTAGCGAAACAAGAGAGCACCCGCGATTCGGGATCGATCTTGCTCCCGAGGTATAAAATTTTCAGGCTGCAAACCTGGTCGGCTTCGGAGGGCGACTTGCCCGACTCTAAGACGGCGCAGACGCTGGCGCCGCTTTGCGCCGCGCGATTCAGTAGCTCGGCGTCCTCGGGAAACGCCTTGCCTTCAACGTACAGTTGGGCGTGGTCAGTTAGGATGCACAGCGGCTGGCCGGCCTCAATGCTGTGGCCGATTTCCACGTTGAGCTGCTCCACCTGCAACAGCCACTCGCCCGACGCCTCGCCCGACGGTCGCTGCAGCGGGGCCCTGATCGTCAGCGAACCGACCAACTTGCGGTCCTGGCGAATCGAGGCGATCTGTTCCGCGGTCAGGCCGTGCAGCGCCAGGGCCTGTTCCCTGGCTCGCAGCGAGGCTTCGAGCTTGTGCCGGTCGTGCTGACGCTCGAGCACCACCTTGCCGGCGATGGCTCCCTTCTCGGCCACGTTTTCCAGCCGCTCCAGGTTTCGATTCACGACGTCGAGTTCTTCCACGGTATGTAAGAACTCCGCCTGTGACTGCACCAATTCTTCATGCGTCAGCCGCATCTCAAACAACGGCTGACCCGCCTCAACCGCCTGGCCGGCGATCACGTGAATCTGTGTCACCACGCCGGTCAGCGGGGCGGCCACGTCGATCTGTGACAACCCTGCTCGTTCAACCACGATGGCCGGCAGCGTGATCGTGCGGGTAAAGCTGCCTAGAGCTACCTGGCTGACCTTCAGGCCGATATTGCCTTTGGCCTGTTCCGACAGTTCGACCATCGTCACGTCGTCTTCGTGGGAATGGTCGTGATGGGCGCGGTCGGACTCAAGTCCACCCCCGCGGTCGGATTCCGAGCCCTGCTTGGCTGGGCGTTGACGGCGCTTCTCGAAGGGGTTGTCGTCGTGGCTGTGCGACGTTCCCGTCGCGTGGGTATGCCCGTGTTCGTCGCCGGAATGGTCGGCGTCGGCGCGTTGTGCGATCGAATTGCGCTCCGCGTCGCCTCGCCACCAGTATCCCAGCCCGAACGCCAGCGCCAGGCCGACCCACGGCGCTAGCCGGCGTCCCCTGCTCGCGGCCGTTGTTGCAATGGATGTCATTTTAGGCGCCTCCTAACCCGCTCGTTATGGACGTCGGGCGGCCTGCTGCGCAGCTTGCAGCCAGGCCAGCAAACCTTGTCGCACTTTCTCCGATTGCTCGTTGAGCTTGCGGGCGTCTTCCTCCGACAGGTCGTGCACGCCGTGCACCACTTCCATGGTGGCGTGGCGGAGCCGGTCGACTTCGGGCTGAAATTCTTTAGGTATAAGCGCATCCTGACCGGCGTTCTGCGTGCGCACCTGGCGCACGGTTTCCCAGAATCGGTCGTGTTGCGCCACGACTGCGGCGTGTGCGGGGAATTCCTCATCGAGCTTGTCGTGGCAGTCCTGACAAATCTGTTTGAGTGCGAAATCGGCCGGTGGATTGCCCACGTCGTGGTTGCCATGGCAATCGACGCACATGGGAAACTTGGTGTTGATGCGTTTGGAAAAATCCCAGTGGTGCGGTCCGGCCGCTAATTGCGCCTTGGGCTCCTCGTGACATTCCGCGCACTTGCCCAGGTGAGCGCTGAGCTTGGTGCCGATGAAGCCGAATTCGTCTTCGTGCGCTCGGGCGTCGTCCTCGCGATTGCCGCCGTGACAGTCGTGGCAGGTGAACCCGTTGAGATCGTGAACGCTCAGCGAAAAATCCTTAACGGCCAGCGTCAATTCGCGCCCGGCGTTGAGGTGGCACTTCATGCAGTTCGACTGGACCGTTGGCACGGGATGTCCGGCGGGCCAGCCGCGAGGGAGCTTCAGTCCGGTGGCTGGGTCGAGGACGACATCGCCCTTTTCGGTCGGCGAATGGGTCGCCGCCGCGGCAGGGTCGGCCCAGGCGGTCGCCGCGCCGCAACCGGCGATTGCCACCAGGCTCCAGGCCACGATGCCGCGTTGAATGAAACTCATACCGTGCTCCCACTCGACATGGGCGGCGCAGACGTCGCGGCGGGTTGCCGCT
This sequence comes from uncultured Pirellulales bacterium, assembly GCA_964461275.1. Lineage (GTDB taxonomy): Bacteria > Planctomycetota > Planctomycetia > Pirellulales > CAYNRE01 > CAYWTU01. The sequence goes on from CAYWTU010000079.1 coordinate 3,068, forward strand.
GCGATTCTCGCCGTTTCCCCCTGTTGCAAGGCTAATTGACGCCCAGGCGGCCCGTCAATGTGAAGCCTCTATTGGTGTAGGGGTTTTCTTGACGCTGGTGGTTGGGCCCATTAGGCTGCCCTGCGGCAGTGGTTGCACCGCTACGCTCCTTGCGCGCGTCGTCCGACTGACTCGTTTCCTTGCGTCCTACTTGGGTGGTTCTTGTTATGTCGCCGTCAACCAGAAACTTGTGGAAGGTATGGGCTATGGCCGCCGTCGCTATTCTGTCCGCCGAGGCCGCCTTGGCCGAGGAATCGTTGGGCGAAGAGGGGTTCGCCGACTCGGCTGGCGTGAAAATTCACTACGTTACCAAGGGCCAGGGTCCGCTGGTGGTGATGATCCACGGTTTCCCCGATTTCTGGTACTCCTGGCGGGCGCAGATGCCCGAGCTGTCCAAGCACTTTCAAGTCGTGGCGATCGACCAGCGCGGGTACAACAAAAGCGACAAGCCGGAAGGGGTCGAGAATTATACGATGGACAAGCTCGTGGCGGACGTGGTGGCGGTGGTGCGCCATTTCGGCCGCGAGAAGGCGATTGTCGTCGGTCACGATTGGGGTGGAATGGTTGCCTGGTCCACCGCCATGCAACACCCCGACATGGTGCAGCGGCTGGTGATTCTCAATCTGCCGCACCCCAAGGGGTTGATGCGCGAGTTGGCCAACAATCCAGATCAACAGAAGAACAGCCAGTATGCCCGAAATTTTCAGAAGCCCGAGGCGGCCAAGCAAATGCTGCCGGGGATGTTGACCTTTTGGGTCAAAGACCCAGAGGCCAAGAAGAAGTACGCAGAGGCCTTTAAGAATTCGAGCATGGAGGGCATGCTCAACTATTACAAGGCCAACTATCCTCGCGAACCGTACGGCGACGCCGCGGCCTCAGAGTTGCCGCCGGTCCGTTGTCCGGTGCTGATGTTTCACGGGCTGAAAGATCAGGCGCTGCTTCCCGGAGCGCTGAACGACACTTGGAAATGGCTCGAACAAGACCTGACGCTGATCACCATTCCCGGCGCCGACCATTTCGTGCAGCAGGACGCGGCCGAAATGGTGACCAAGTGGATGTCGCTGTGGCTGACCAATCAGGACCTGGACAAGCCGCTGCCGGCTCCGGGCCAGACCGCCGGCGAAAAGAAGGACTCTAAGGCCGATGAGGCGAAACCGGCGGCCGGCTCGGCGGGTAAGTAAAGCTGTGCCCTGGCCGTTTTTCCGGCCCGGGCGCCCCCCCCCAGGCCAAAAGTAAAAAAGCAACGGTTTTAGGTTCTATTCGGAGAATACGGTACATGCGACGTTCCACCCCACTTGCGCCCGGATTGGCTACGGTCTTCTGCCTTGCGGCACTAATCGGGGCCGCTACGGCCCGGGCCGAAGAGCCGTACACGCACCAGCAAGACGTCCCGTTCGCCGAAACGGATGGGGCGATGATGGTGCTCGACATTTTTCGGCCCACCGGCGCCACGAACGGCCTGGCGGTTGTCGACATCGCCAGCGGGGCCTGGTTCAGCGATCGCGGGAAAATTCGCGACCACAAACAGGCGCAGATTTACGACATCATGTGCAAGCGAGGGTGCACCGTGTTTGCCGTCCGACCCGGCTCGGTCACCCGGTATAGCGCGCTGGAGATGGTCGACCATGTCCATAAGGGAATCCGCTGGGTCAAGGCCCATAAGGACGAGTACGGCATCGATCCCGATCGCGTCGTCCTGTGCGGCGCCTCGGCGGGCGGACACTTGACCTGCCTGTCGGCCACGACGGCGACCGACGGCGACCCCCAGGCCAAAGATCCGCTCGATCGGCTCAGCAGCCGAGTCAAGGCGTGCGTGGCGTTCTTTCCGCCTACGGACTTCAGCAAGTTCGCCATCGTTCGCTTTGGCGTGAATTTGGACAAGCCCGAAACGTTGCGCAAGTCGACACTGGGCAAATTGCTCTATCCGGGCGGGGCGACCGGCGACTCGCGCGAACAAATTGAGAGGCAGATCGAACGGATTTCGCCCGCCAAGTTGGTCACCAGCCAGACCCCGCCGACCTTGCTCATTCATGGCGACGCCGACCCGATCGTGCCGCTCGAACAGTCCAAGATCATGCTCAAGGCGTTGCAGGACGCGGGCGTGGCAAGCGAGTTGATCATCAAGAAGGGGGGCGGACACCCCTGGCCCACGATCCACGAAGAGGTGGCCGTGGCGTCGGACTGGATCGAAAAGCAAATGGGGGTGACCCCTGCAGGCGCCGTGTCGGCTGCGAAATAATCTGCTAAGCTTTCGGTCGATGACCAAGCCAGGGTTTATCTCCCGCATGCGCGCCGCGACGCGGCAACGTGAAATGCGGGCTGGCGGTCTGGCTTGCCCGAGAGTGAAACCATGCCCGTAGAACGAAAACGCGCCATCATCACCGGTGCCGCCAGCGGCTTGGGCCGCGCGCTGGCGCTGCGGCTGGCCCGCGAAGGGTGGGAAATCGCCGTCTGCGACTTGAACGAGGAGCGCAGCCATGAGGTGTTGGCGCTGGTGCGGCAGGCCGGCGGCGAGGGCCGGGTCGAGGTTTTCGACTGCACCAAAGTAGAGAATTGGCAATCGCTGCGCGAGCGGCTACAGCGAGACTGGAACCACTTGGACCTACTGTGCAACAACGCCGGCGTGGCCGTCTCGGGTGACGTGGGCGACAGCCCGCTCGAAGATTGGCGTTGGATCATGGACGCCAACCTATGGAACGGGATTTATGGTTGCCACGTGATGGTCCCCTGGATGAAGCAGAATCCCCGCGGCGGGCACATCATCAACACCGCCTCGCTGGCGGCGATCGGCTCGGCGCCGGGCATGGCGTCGTACAACGTCACCAAGGCCGGTATGCTTTCGCTGTCGGAAACGCTCTATTCCGAATTGGCGCCGCACAACATCGGCGTGACGGTGCTCTGTCCGGGGTTTTTCAAGACGAATCTCTTGGAACACGGCCGCTTCGGTCGGCCGGAACTCAAGAAGATGGCCAGCAAGGCGTTCGAGCAATCGGACATGACGGCGGAGCACGTGGCCGATGCGGCGTATCAAGCCATGCTGCGCAAGCAGCTCTACGTGGTGATGCCGCGTCAAGGGCGGATCTATTGGTACCTGAAGCGGTTTTCGCCGAGGTTGTTCTACAAGTTGTTGACGCGCGATTGGGAGCGTCAACAGGCGAAAGCCAAGGCGGCTGTGGCCAGCGAAAGCCCGGCGTAGCTTTCGTCATTCTCCCGACTGAGGCCGCCGCGCGATGCTCAATTTGCACAGCGCCACTTCCCCCGATTGGTTGCCGCGGGTCCAGGATCGTCTGGACGAAGTGCTCTTGGACCATGCGCACTGCGAAAAAAAGGCGGCTGGGACCGCCATGAACCTGATGTTCGCCTACCCCGATAGCGAGGAGTTTTCGCGGGAGATGGCCGCCATTGTGGTCGAGGAACTCGACCATTTTCATCAGGTGCTCGACGTCATGCAGCGCCGCGGCATGAAGTACAAGCGACAGAAGCCCAGCCAGTACGGCGGCCGTTTACACGCGCTCATTCGCAGCAGCGGACCGCAGCGGGCGGTCGACCGGCTGCTGGTGGCGGGACTGATCGAGGCCCGCAGTTGCGAACGGTTCGACCTGTTGCGCCACGGGATTCGCGACACGGACCTGGCCGCATTCTACGACCGGCTGTTCGAAAGCGAGGCCCGGCACCACGCCACGTACGTGCGGCTGGCCAAGCACTTCGCGCCGGAAGCCGAGGTACACGATCGGCTGGAAGAACTGGCGACCGAGGAGGCGAGGATCATCGCCTTAGGGGACGACGTGGTGCGGATGCATAGCTGAGTCCGAGCGGCGATTCGCTGTATGAATCATCACCTGCGCCCCGTGATTGCACGGCGCCGCGATGGTCGTTTCGAGTTGCGGGTCGGCCAGGGAACTGGCCAAGCGCTGGGCTTCGTCCGCCGAACGGCACAGGGCGAACACCGTGGGGCCCCAACTGCTTTGGCCGACGCCTTCGATTCCCTGTTGCCGGAGCCGCTCGACCAGCATTGCCACCGTGGCCGAAGCGAACGCACGCCCCTGTTGCACGGCGGCGAAACAGCTTCCCGCCAAATGGCCGTAGCGATAGACCGCCTGGCTGAACCGGGCGAAGTCGCCGTCCCGGGCGGCGGGCAAAATGCAACGGAGCGTTTCGTCGCACAAGCGGGCCGTCACCTCGGCCGGCACCGGAGGCAGTGCCGCAAACGCAGCCCGCTCGGCCACCCCGGATAGGCCCTCTTCCGTTAGCGGCCGCAAGAGCAACACCCGCCACTGCTCGGGCAGCGCCGCCCGGGCGACCAGCGGCGAGATTTCCTCGGACCGCAGCTTGCCTGCTTCCACCAAGAGCCCGCCTCTCAAGAATCCGTGAACGCCGATGGCCGAGCGCTGGCCTCGGCCGACCCGCCGCGCCAACTCGGCAATCTCCACGGTTGGCAAGTCCAGCGCCGCTTCCAGTGCCGTTGCCACCGCCAGGCCCAATTGCGTGCCGCTCCCCAGTCCGCTGTGCGCAGGAGGCGCCGCTTCAACGGTCAGTTGCAACGGCGGCAGCGACTCGAAGCCTAAGCTGCGACAGAATCGACCGGCAAATTCCCCGGCCCGATCCGCTTGCGGCCCGTGCGCTCTCCATTGAGGCGCTGGCTCGGCACTTAGCCGCCACGCCGGAGCGTCGATCATCATGCCCACGCCTCCGAATTGCCGCACGTCCCGGAAATCTTGCGGGGCGTCCGCGGCATCCGAGCGGTTGTGGCCGAACGACAGCAGGCCGAAGTGCAGCCGGCTGGGAGCGGTCACGGTGACGACGGCGCCGGTCATCGCGGAGCCTCCTGGCAGCGGGACCGTTCGGCGGAGATGCGTTGCCGGCCCTCAGAGCCGGCGCGATGGACATGGGCTTGCAAGAAATCGAACGCCCGCCGTTCGGCCGGTCCACCGGTCTTTTCCACCAACACGCGCAGCCGGTCAAACTCGTCTGCAATGTAGTCAGCCTCCAGCAGATCGACCCGGGTCGCCAGGATGGCCGCCTCGACCACCGCGTGCTTGCCGCGATTGAATCCCAAAAAGTCGCGCACCGTCCCCTGGTCAACGACTTCCACGACGATGGTGGTTCGCGGCTCGGAGTCGTCCAACGACTGCACGCGGAAGGCGTACCATCGACAAACGTTCGCCAGCCGCGGCACGCTTGCGGCCGGGCAATCGACCAGCGCGGGCAGGGGTATGGCCTGTTTCACGGCAGCACGGGCCAACAGTTCTACATCGTCGGTGACGTGAAACACGCCACAGCCGTGCCGCTTCAGGTTATGGTACGTGAGCGAGGATTGGTACGGCCGAAGGATGAGCTGGCGCCATTCGGCGTCGACGCGCGGGCCCATCGGCGCCAGGTTGACCTGGCCGTCGGCGTCGATCGTCGTCACCAATCCTTCTACGATCATCCGCAATTACCACCGCTGTCGACGTGGCATCAAAAGGTGACCGGCAGGCCCGGCAACGGCGCCGCTGCGGGGGGCGGCGCCAGTTCGCTCGACAAACTCAGCGTCGGGCCGCAACTCAGGCCGGCCAGTCGTAAAAAGGCCGCCAGCATTGCGTAGCCGTGTTCGGTAAGGATTGACTCAGGGTGAAACTGCACGCCGACGATCGGCAGATTGCGATGGGCCATCGCCATGATCGTTCCCTGTTCGTCGTGGGCCGTCGCCAGAAGTTCGTCGGGCAGCGTTTTGGGGTCGATCACCAGCGAGTGATACCGACCGGCAATCAACGGACTGGGCAAACCTTCAAACACGCCCTGCCCCTGATGATACACCGGCGACGAGCGGCCGTGCATCGGGCGAGGCGAGGGCACAATCGCCGCCCCCAGCGCCTCGCCAATGACCTGATGTCCCAAGCAGACGCCCAGAATCGGCAATTCGCCAGCCAGCGTGCGGACGATGTCCAAACTGCAACCGGCTTGTCGCGGCGCACACGGGCCGGGCGACAAGACCACCGCCGACGGCCGCAGCGCGCGCACGCCCTGGGAGTCGATGGCGTCGCTGCGTACCACGGTCGTCGTCTGGCCCAATCGCTGAAAGTAGCGGGCCAGGTTGAACACGAAGCTGTCGTAGTTGTCGATGAGCAGGATCATGTCGGCAAGGCCCGCAGTAGGCCCTCCGCCTTGTGCCAGGTTTCTTCCCACTCGCGGTGTGGCTGCGAGTCGGCCACGATGCCGCCTCCGACTGGCAACTGCCACCAGCCGCGGCCGGCGGTGATCGTTCGGATCAGAATACTCGCATCCATGTAGCCGTCATAGCCGACATAGCCCAAAGCCCCGCAGTACGGTCCGCGCACGGTTGGCTCTAATTCGGCAATGATCTGCATGGCGCGAACCTTGGGCGCGCCGGTGATCGAACCGCCGGGGAATGCCGCTTTCAACAAGTCCCACGCGTCGCGGTCCTCGCGCAACCGGCCCTCGACCACCGAGACCAGGTGTTGCACGAAGGCATACGTCTCCAGCCGGCACAGGTGACTCACTTGCACCGAGTCGGCCTGGCAGACCCGCGACAGGTCGTTGCGCAACAGGTCGACGATCATCACGTTCTCGGCCCGGTCTTTCTCGCTTTCCTGGAGTTCGTCGCCGGCGAACAGGTCGGCCTCGGGCCAGCGCGAGCGGCGGCGAGTTCCCTTGATGGGTCGCGTCTCCACGCGCCTCTGGTCAACCTTTAGAAAACGCTCGGGCGAGGCACTGACCAGTTGAAAACGACCAGCGTCGAAATAGGCGGCAAACGTGGCCGGGTTTCGCTGCCTCAGCCGCAGGTACAACTCAGCGGGGTGCTCTTGGGCGGGATAGAGCAGCCGCTGCGAAAGGTTGACCTGAAAAATGTCGCCGGCCCGAATGTATTCGATCGCCCGCGTCACCGCCGCCAAGTAAGCGTCGGCCGAAAAATCGCTGGTCAGCCGCGGCCGCGACCCTACGGCAAACTGAGGCGCCAGGTCGGCGCTGGCCAGATTCGCCTGCGACTCTGGCGGGGATGGAAGTCGGTCGCAAGGCGCGTCGAGCCGGCGTTGGAATTCGCGCAGTCGGTCCGTGGCTCGGGCTCGGCGTCGGGCAGGGTCGGTCTCCGGCATGCCCTGCGAGATCAGCCAGGCGCGATCGGCCAAATGGTCCCAGGCCAGCACCACGTCGTACACCCCGACGGCCGACCACGGCAACTGAAACTCGTCGTGGCAAGCCGGCGCGATCGGCTCCCACAGCGTTCCCAGTTCATAACCCCACATGCCGATCAGTCCGCCCTGAAATGGCGGCAACCGCGGGTCGTGGACGGAGGCGGCGGGCACGAGCGCTCGAGCGGCGTTCCACGGGTCGGGACTGGCGGTTTGCGCGAGTGTTTGCGCAGGAAACAGTCGAAACTCATAC
>CAYWTU010000080.1:0-10484 GCA_964461275.1 uncultured Pirellulales bacterium
GCCTGGACTATCGCTTCTTCGGCAGCGCCGCATCCAGCACCAAGCACTATTACGATCTGGATACTCGCCGGGTCGTTCCGCCGTCGGCTCAGGCCGCGTAGTGGCGGCGCGGATATCGATCGCAGCCACCTCGGGGTCCGTCCTTCCTTAGAAAGCCCCCCATGGTCCGCTTCGACGGTTTCAAGAAGACCGGCCTAGACAACACGATCGAGGACCAACTGGCGGACCACTGCCGGGAGTACGGTCTCGACCCGCTGGAGGCGGTCAAGCACTTTCCAGTGCTGGCGCGGCGACAGTGGCTGAAACGGTTCCTGGCCCACGCCGACTTCTTTCGCCGCACGCTCGAAGTCCCGGGTGACATCGCCGAATTGGGAGTATTCCGCGGCCTGGGATTGATGACCTGGGCCAACCTGTTGGAATGCTTTTGCGTCGGGGACCGCACCAAGGTGGTCTACGGGTTCGACAATTGGAACGGCTTTACGCGGCTGTCGCCCGAAGACGGCGGTGAGAACGCGGCCATTCATAAAACGCCCGGCGGCTTCTGCCCCGCCGACTCTTGGGAAGAAATCAACAGTGCGCTGCGGATCTTCGATGCCGATCGTTTCATCCCCTGGAAGCCGCGGGTGCAATTGGTCCGCGGCGACATCGAACAAACCGTTCCGACTTTTGTGGCCGAGAACCCCGGCGTGCGGTTCTCGCTGATCCATTTCGATTGCGATTTGTATCGGCCCACGAAGATCGCTTTGGAGTGCCTGTGGCCGAAGGTTTCACGAGGCGGCATCGTGCTGTTCGACGAATACGCCATTTCCGACTGGCCAGGCGAAACACGGGCGGTCGACGAAATCTTCGCCGACCTGCCCGACGTCCGCGTACAGACGCTTCCCTGGACCAACGCTCCGGCCGGGTACGTCGTCAAACCGTAACAGGCCGCCCAACAACGAGAAGATTGTCTGTTGGCTCCTAAGTGCCCAAAGGGCGACGCACTGATCGACCCGCCATGACGCCGCTGAACGCCATTTCACCGCCGAAACGCATTTGTCACGTGCAGGTGTTGCCGCTTTTGACCGGCGTGCAGCGGGCGATGCTGGCGATGTTCGATCGGCTCGACCCTCGGCTGTATCGGTTGCACGTGGCGTGCCAGGGGCCCGGGCCCTTGAGCGACGAGCTGGCGCGAAGGGGCGTCGCGTGTCACTATTTGACGGCGCTCGACCGACCGCTGCGGCCGTGGCAAGACGCGACGGCGTATCGGCAATTGAGGCGATTGTTTCGTCGCGAAGCGTTCGACTTGGTGCATACCCACTCGTCGAAGGCCGGATTCTTGGGCCGGCTCGCCGCGCACTATGCCGGTGTGCCGCACATCGTACATCACGTCCATGGGTTCGCATTTCATCAGGCATCGTCCCGCTGGGCCACGCTGGGCTTCTCGGCCCTGGAACGCTGGGCGGCCGGCTATTGCGATCGCGTGCTGTTCGTCAACCACGAAGAACGCCAGGCGGCGATCCAACACGGCATTGTTTCCGCCGAGAAGTCGCAGACCATTTACAACGGCGTGGCGTTGGACGAATTCTCGCCGGCGGTGCATGGCGCCTCGCGACGGGCGTTTCGCGAGCAACGCCAAATCGCCGCCGACGAGGTCGTGATTTTGGCGGCCGGCCGGCTCGATCATCAAAAACAGCCGCTGATCCTGCCGGCCATCGCGGCCCGGCTGGAAGCGCTAGCGGGCGGTTTGCCTTGGAAGATTTTAGTGGCCGGCGCCGGGCCGCTGGAGGATCCGCTCCGCGCCCAAATCGCGCGCTATGGCGTCCAGCATCGCTGCCAACTCTTGGGCTGGCTGGATTGTCCGCAGCAGGCGTTTCACGGCGCCGACGTGGTGCTCCACCCGACGTTGTGGGAGGGACTTCCGTTGACGCTTTTGGAAGCGCAGGCATCCGGTCTGCCGACCGTCGCCAGCCGCATTTGCGGCAACCGCGAGGTAGTGGCCGAACCGACCGGGTTTCTCTGCGAGCCGCACGATCCGGCCGGCTACGCCTGGGCCCTGGCGCGGCTGGTGCGCGACGCGGCGCTGCGACGTTCGATGGGCCGGGCCGCCCGGCAGCGGGCCGAGCAGCTCTTTGACGCCCGCCAAACCTACCGCCAGGTGGCGGCGCTGTACGAGCAACTTCTGGGCGCACCGCAAGCCTTAACTCCGGCGCTGCGACGCGCGGCGTAGCGGCTGGCTAGCGCGGGCAACACGCTACCGCGGCACCAAGAAACTGAAGTGCAGCGCGGCATGGTTGAGGGTCAGGGCGTCCCACTCGGCCGCCGTCAGCTTGCCGAAGAACGGATGCGGGTACCGCTGCGACTCCGATTTCCAACGCGCAATCGCCTTTTGCAAATCGGCCACTCCCGCCTCGTCGGCGGTGGCGGACGGGATGAATTTGGCAGCGAACTTTTTGGGCAGCTTGAAGCCCGGTTTGAGCGGCCCACGGACGGCGCCGTTCTTCATAGACGTCCCGGCGATGAACCGCACGATCGGATTGGCCAGGGGAGTGCCACTGTCGAGCGCCATCGACATTCCGCCTGCCACGTGTTTGGCAACTTGTCCCAGCGACCAATTGCCCAACTGCTGATAGCCCCCGCGCAGTTTCTCAACGTCGGCCAGAATCTCGTCCAACGAGCCATAACGCAAGTTGCGGCGTCCGGAGACCTTGGCGGTGTCCACCGCCGCCGCCGGTGCGGGGCGGGTTTTCGGAGCGTTGGATGTTTGGGTCGCCATGGTCATTCTCCTGGTTTTGCTTATCGTGCGGCCGCGCTCACGCGAGCGCTTCGTGCACCACATTGCCCTCGACCAACGGCAGCGGCCGGCCGAGTGCGTCGTGGATCAACGTGTGATGATCGATCCCCAGCAGGTGATACATCGTGGCCTGCAAGTCTTTGGGGCTGACCGGCCGATCGGCGACGTCGCCGCCATGTTTGTCGGACGCCCCGACCACGCAGCCCCGCTTCACCCCCGCGCCCGCCAGCAGCGTTGTGTACACCCGCGACCAATGATCGCGGCCGGTGCCCGAAAATCGCGGCGTGCGGCCATGCTCGCTGGTGCAAACCACCAGCGTTTCGTCCAACAGGCCACGCTGGTCTAGGTCGGTGATCAAGCCGTACCAAGCCAAATCCAGGCCTGGCAACAGCTCCTGGCGCATCCGCGGGAAGTGGTCGTAGTGCGTGTCCCAGGCGTGTCCCGCCAGTCCGAATTCGTCCCAGACTACCGTGATGACGCGCCCGCCGGCCTCCACCAGTCGGCGGGCGGCCAAGCACGACTGGCCGAACAATGTCTGTCCATACATCGCCCGCGCTTCGGGCCGCTCCTGGCGCAGGTCGAGGGCCTGCCGTAGCGTCGCCGATTGCACCAGCGAAAAGGCCATGTCCTGATAGCGGTCCAGCGAGGCCCGTTCCAACGACTGGTCCAATTGGCGTCGGCCCTCATCCAATTGCCCCAACAGTGTACGGCGACCGTCGAGTCGGTCGAGCGTAATGCCGCGTTCCAGTTCCGTGGCCGAAGGAACGACGAAATAACTGTCGTCGGCCAGCCCCAGGTACGGATCGTTGTCCGTGAATACGCTGGTGCCCAGCACCTTGCGGATGCTCTTGGTGGCGGCGCCCACGTAATCGGTGGACACCGGGTTGTACTGCGGGCCCAAAAAAGCCGCGTTCAAGCCGGCCCGCGGAACCTCGCCGGTGCGCCGGCTGGAGAAGGGAAACGGCAGCGCCAGGTTGGGCGGCACATCGAGCGGCGCCGCAGGCCCTTCGTCCGCCTGTCGCCGGCGGTCGATGTGCTCGACCACCGAACCAAAGAACGGCCAGTGACGCGGATCGCGCGGGGCCAGTTCGATGGCCACGTCGATGGCCGGCACGCCCGTCAGCGCGTACGCCACGCCGTGGATTGGATACGGATGGGTCATCGAGCGAATGACCGTCGTGCGATCCATCACCTTGGCGTGATTGGGCAACAGCTCGCAGACGTCGCAACCCGGTAACGACGAAGGGATGCCCCCCAACTCGCCGCGGATCTCCACCGGCGCGTGCGGCTTCATGTCGGCCCACTCGAGCTGGCTGGGAGATCCGTACAGGTGAATAAGAATCAGGCTCTTGGCCCGGCCAAACGTGCTCTGCCCGGCCAACTCCTCCGATGCCTCGCTGGCCGAAGCGGCCCGCAGCCGAAACACGTCGGCCAGCGAAAGGCTGCCTCGACCGCCGGCCGACCACCCCAGGCCGGCCAGCCCCAGCCCGCCGACGCGCAACATCTCTCGACGGGACAGCCCGTTGCACAGTCGCCGTGGTGAGCCGAGGATGCGAAGCATCGAATTCTGACTCCGGTCCGGAAAGCTATGGGACCGCGCGAGCGGATGGCCAATTCGAGTACCCGCCCAGCCGCGCCTATCATACCCGCCCAGGCCGGCCGCGTGCCAGGCGCAATGCTCCGGGTAGTGGCTGAAGTCGCCAGACTTTGGCCGGACGAGCGCCGCTGGCCAAACGCTGGCGAGTTCTGCTACTGGTCTGGCGCCGCGACGGGCGCGGCAAGAATCCCGTCCGTCGAGCGAATTCCCGATGAGTCCCCCCCACTTCGCCGGCCGACGCCGCGGCGCCCTATGCGACTTTCCCTCCTCACACTTGTCGCGGCCCTGCTGTTGACCGCCTGGTTTGCGCTGGACTTTGTCGGCGTCGCCCATCTGGTCGATCGGGAGCCGCTAATCTCATTGGCCGGCCTGATGCTGGCGCTATTGGGGCTGTTTCTGCTGGGCGGACTGGCCCGGCTGCGGTGGTTGGCGGCGCCTTATGGCCTGGCGCTGCTGGTGTGGCTGGCGCTGCAAGTCGAGACGCACTGGGGTACGTATCTCTTCTGGCCCGCCAGTGAAACGAAACTCCGCTGGTACGCCCGAGTCTTCGGCGACCACTGGCGAATTCTGCCTGACTTTTCGGGCCACACCACGCCCGACGGATATCACACGGTGCTGGCGGGGTTGCTGATCGTGAATCTGACGCTGGCTCTGCGCGACGTCTTCGCGCGGCGCTAGGCGCCGGACCCGGCCATTCGCGCCGCGGCTCGCATACTCAACACGCAGGCGGCCGTGGGCCGGTCGCGCGAGGAGGTTGCGTGATCTGAAGGACGTCGGCCGGAGCGGCGTACGGCGTGGCGCCGGCCAGGGCCAACGTCCCGGAAGCCAGAGCCGGCGTTGACCGTTGGGTATCGCCAACCGTCAGCGGCGCCAACAGCGGTTCAACGCTCACCAACACGTTCTTAAAAGCCGGAGTGCGCGACGCCGGATCGACGTGTCGCGGCACGAGCACGTTGGCCTCTGGGCAGTACATCAGCGCGTTGCCCGGCTTAATCGACGGAAACGCCCTGGCCACAATCCCGGCCAATTGGCCCACTTCGCTTCGCACCAGGACGGGCTGATCGTGGCGCAGCCCCAGTCGCGCCAAATCGTCCGGATGCATTAGAATGACGTCGCGGCGGTCCTGCCCACGGTACAAGTCGTACTCTTCGTAGACAACGGTGTTGAACTGTCCCTCGCTCCGCACGGTCATCATCCGCAGTTGTCCCAGCCCGGCGGCCAGCGGCGGCAATTCGAGTGGAAACAGCCGAGCTTTGCCGTTGGCGGTGGGAAACCCCGGCTCGTGGAAAGTTCGTCCGGCAATCTGAAACTCGCGCTTCGTCGTCTCGATCTCCGCCAGCGCCTCCCAGCCCGGCACGATCTGCGCACTCGTGCGCCGCAATTGGCCGTGTTGGCGCAGGCCGGTCCAATCGATCGGACACTTATCGGCCACCAATCGCTGGGCCAGCGTGGCAAACAGATCGACTTCGCTGCGCGGCCCGGCGTGTCGCGCCGGCCCGCCATCGCTAAGCCGCACGAAGTTGAACATCGATTCCTGTGTGGTCGGTTGTGGTTCCTCGTCGCGGGCCAGGACCGGCAGGATCAGCGTTTGGGCGGCCAGTCCGTGAGCGTGGCCCGTGTTGAGCGTGGTGCTCAAATAGACCAATAGATCGAGCCGTCCCAAGGCCGTCGCTGCGTAGCCCGCATCGGGATTGGAACCGAACAGATTCCCCCCGCAACATACGCCCGCTTTAAGCCGCCCCGCATGGGCCGCCTCAATGACGGCCATGGTGTCCAACCCGGGTGCCTGAGGAAGTTTTACGCCAAAGTGCGATTCGAGCCGCGCCAGCAAGGTATCTTTGAGCTGTGGGGCCACGCCCATCGAGCCGATGCCCTGCACGTTGGAGTGCCCGCGGATGGGCAACAGGCCAGCATGTGGCCGGCCCACCATGCCCCGCAGCAGCGCTAAGTTGCAAATGGCCAGCACGTTTTCCACGCCGTGGACGTGGTGCGTGACGCCCATGGTCCAGGCAAATACGGCCTTCTTCGACTGCGCGTAACGCCGGGCCACAGCGTCGATTTGCGGGCGATCGACGCCGCAGCGGAGTTCGAGTTGCGACCAGTCGAGCTCCTCCAAATGCCGCCGCAGCTTCGGCCAATCTTCGCAGTGGCCGGTCAAAAACGCTTCGTCCGCGGCGCCCAACTCCAAGACGCGCTTGGCGACGCCGGTCAGCAGCGCCACGTCGCCTCCGATGTGCGGTTGCACATATTGGCTGGCGATGGGGCTCCCCAAGAGCAGGCTCCGCATGTCGCTGGGGACTGCGAAATTGACCATCCCGGTTTCGACCACGGGATTGATCACAATCACGTCGCCGCCACGGCGGCGAACGCTCATCAGGGTCCGCATGAGGCGGGGATGGTTGCTGGCCGGGTTGCCGCCGATGACCAACACCAGATCGGCGTGCTCAACGTCTTCCAATGTCAGCGTCGCGGTGCCGGTTCCCAGGGCCCGCCCTAAGGCGACGCCGCTGGCTTGGCGGCAATAGTCGCTGCAGTTGTTGACGTTGTTGGTGCCATAAAGTCGGGCGACCAGGTGCGCCAGGAAGGCCGCCTCGTTCGAGCTGCGGCCGCTGAAATACCAGAACGACTCGTTGGGATCTATCTGCTTCAACTTGCCAACGAGCAGGTCCAGGGCCTCATCCCAAGAAATGGGTGCGTAGTGCTTTTCTCCCACGCGATGCACCAGCGGCACGGTCAACCGGCCGCAGTTCTCCAGTTCCCGAGGCGTCATATGGCGCAAGTCGGAAAGGCCGTAGCGGGCGAAGAACTCGGGCCGAATGGCGCCTTGCATGTCGGCCACCATGGCCTGCAGCGACTTCTTGCAGACCTCGGGAAAGTGACCGGCCTCGTTGACCATGCCGCCGGCCTGTCCGCCCATGCCCAGGGCGCAGGTCTTACAGGCGTTCCGGGTGCGCATGGCGCGCCACAACCGCCAGGGTCCGACCTCGCGAGCCTTCTGCAGCGTATACCAAATGGCGGGAAAACCGCCGCCGCGTTGGGGAAAACGCATCTTAGGCCCAACTGTCGCGTGGCCACGGCGCATGGAAATCAAAAGAAATCTCGCCATCGGCGACGTGTCACTATTGTCCCGCGACAGCCCCAAAACGGCAAGTCACCGGGCGCTGGCAAGGACTTGCGGTCGTGCGTTTCGCCGCTTGGCAGGCCCTCGCACGGTCGATCGGCCAAAGGCATCGAGTCGCGCCGGCGTTTCTTTCAACTTGACCCTGTCGAAAAACCGAGGCTACACTTCAGAAGGCGGAACATTGCGGGCGGCCGAAAGCCGTGCCGGCCCGCGGGAGGCAATCGGCAGATGTATCCCCACTCGGCTCAGGCGGCCTTGCGGCGCTTTTTCGCCGGTCTGGCGGAGTTCACGTTTCAGGCCCGGCTGGGCGTGGCCGATCCCCCGATGATCGACTACCTTGCCGAGATGTTGGCCCGGTTCGTTCACACCGACGCCCTACACGCGGTTCGCACCCCAGCCGGTCTGCGGCTAACCGAAGTGGCCTCCATGGCCGTCGAGGCGGAACAGCGCGTCGGCGACGCCCGGCGGGCGATCCATCGACACATCGGCGACTACACATTGTTCTGGACCGGCGTTTACCCTGAGGCGCTGCGGCGCCTCCGCCGGGCCGACCGCCTGGACCACTTCATCGATTTTTGCGAGCAAGGCAAACGGTCGTACCTCATTGCCAGCCAGTTGGGGGCCGACGACCACGCCGCAGAATCGCAGGTGCTCGAGCGGATCAGCCGCGAGTTCGATTTGTGCGCCTATGGACTTAGCGAGATCCGTAAGCAGTGGGAAAATGCCGACGACGGCGAAGGCCCCCCGCCGGCCGGCCCGCTGATCTTCAATTAGCTTGACGTCTCTCGTAGACTGCCGACGTCCGCTCCTTCGTCTCGACGGCTCACCTTGATGGCAACACGCACCTTGCGTCCTTCGTCTTCCCGCGCCCCCTCGCTCAACTGGCCGCAGTTGGGCCTGTGCTGCAAATTTGTCGAGCAGCCCATTCGGTTCCGAACCACCACCGCCACGGCTCTCCAACGGTTGCCCCGCGGCGCGCAGCGCCACCGACTGGCCGAGCTCTGCCTGGCCAACGCCGAGGCGCTGCGGTCCGCGCTGGAATACTGCGTGGAAAACCACTTCGGCTGCTTCCGCGTCGGCAGCGACATCCTGCCACTGAAGACGCACCCGGCCGTGGGTTACGCCCTGGAGGACTTGCCGGACGGGCCGGAGATCGTCGCGCGGTACCGACACTGCGGTCAGTTCGCCCGGCGACATAATCTGCGCACGGTGCTGCACCCCGATCAGTTCGTAGTGCTCAACTCGCCCCGCTCGTGCGTGGTCGAAAGCTCGCTTGCGGAGCTCGACGCCCAAGCGGAACTGGCCGAATGGATTGGCGCCGACGTGATCAACGTCCATGCCGGCGGCGTATACGGCGACAAAGAAGCGGCGCTGGATGCGTTGTGCCGAGGCATCGATCGCCTGCCGCGCCGCGTCCGCAAGAGGCTGACGCTGGAGAACGACGACCGCTGCTACACGCCGGCCGACCTGCTGCCCATCTGTCGCCGCGAGGGCATTCCGTTTGTATACGACGTGCACCATCACCGCTGCCTACCCGACGGCCGCAGTATTGAGGAAGTGACCGAGGAGGCGCTGGTCACTTGGAACCGGCAACCGCTGTTGCACGTTTCCAGCCCCCTGGGCGGCTGGAAGAGCAACGACCCTCGGCGACACGCCGACTACATTCGCGCAACCGACTTTCCCCGCGAGTGGGATGGGCTGGAAGCCACGGTGGAAGTCGAGGCCAAGGCCAAGGAACTGGCCGTGGTTAAGCTGACCACGGCCTTGTCCCGAAGACAGCGAACTCGCCGCGCGAAAACAAAACCGGCCTGAGCGGGCGGTCCCGTCTCAGGCCGGTGGAAAGTTTGCGTTCTGCTTTGCTGTCAGCCGCGAGGTTTACAGCGTCCAGCCGTCGCGGAATTGCGGGCGAATGACCGACTCGACCTCAGGGGCGTTGGTCGCCTTGAGGTTCTTGGCGTCCCAGTCGATCTTCTTGCCGTCGGCCCACACCGCCAGGTTGCCCAAGAGCACGGTCTCGGTCAGCGGGCCGGAGTATTCCGGAATGCTGGACATCGCCTTCTTGCTCTTGTCCTTGATCGCCTCGACCCATTCGGTGAAGTGGCCGGGCGAGCGTGTGTACTCCACTTCCGGCGCCTCGACGCCCTTCGACAGCCGGTACGACCCACCGTAATCGCCGGGCGAATACAGCTTGCCCTTGTCGCCGATGATGAGCGTACCCGATTCGCTGATCTGCGGACCGGACTGCTTGGCCTCCTCGTCCTTGGAGGCGCCCTTAGTGTCGACGCCGTCGAACAAAGCGATTTCCGGCCGTTTGCCGCCGTCGTACCAAACCATCTTCACAGCCGGACGGTTGGCCGTGGCTGGGAACTCAAAGGTGATGACCGACCACTTTGGATAGCTTTCCTTGTTGTGACCGGCGGTTTGCGCCTGTACCGAAATTGGATCGCGGAGATTCAGGGCGTTGAACGGCAAATTCATGGTGTGGCAGGCCATGTCGCCCAGGGCGCCGGTGCCAAAGTCCCACCAGCCGCGCCAAGCAAACGGGTGATAGCCCTTGGCATACGGCCGCGACGGGGCGGGCCCGAGCCAAAGATCCCATTTGACGTGCGCGGGGCACTCGGAAGCCTCGGGCCGCCCGCCCCCTTGCGGCCAGATCGGCCGATTAGTCCAGACGTGGACCTCGCTGACCTTGCCTAGGGCGCCGGCTTGAATCACTACGCCGGCCTTTCGGAGCATCGCTTCGGAAGTACCCTGATTGCCCATTTGGGTAATCACGCCGTTGGCCGCGGCCGTTTCGGCCATGACCCGCGCTTCGTACAGAGAGTGCGTGAGCGGCTTCTGGCAGTAGACGTGCTTCTTGTTCTTCATGGCCATCACAGCGGCCACGGCGTGCGTGTGGTCGGGGGTGCTGACCGTGACGGCGTCGACCTTGTCGCCTAGTTCCGTAAACATCTCGCGAAAGTCGACAAACTTCTTGGCGTTGGGGTACTTCT
>CAYWTU010000081.1:0-10340 GCA_964461275.1 uncultured Pirellulales bacterium
GCAGCCTGTTGTACTGCGGCTGCCGCATTCACACGCACGTTCCCGAAGACGCGCAACTGGAGTTGCCCGGCGCCAAATCGTTGCCGTTTTTCGAGGTTTTGTATCTGATCGACGCTCTGAAGAGCGGCAAGCATCATCCGGACGGCGCGTTGTGGATCAAGCGGCCGGGCGGCCGGCACACGGTCCATTCAAACAAAGTGCCCATCGAATGCGTGTTTCCCACACTCATGGCGCTGGTGGGAGTGGCGGCGCCGGCCGAAATAACCGCACAACCGTTGCTTTCCTTAGCGCCCAGCCCCGCTCAAGCCGCCGGGGCGTTCGCGGAATGAAGGCACTGCGGTGAAAAAGTCGCCGACGAGTAAACTAAAGAGACGGCTGCGGCGACTTTCGCCCAGCCCTGAAAGCGAGGCCATTGCATGATCGTGTTAGGAATCTCCCCGCTGGACAAGGACTCCACCGTCACGCTGATGGTGGACGGCAAGGTGAAGTACGCAATTGCCGAAGAGCGTCTCAGCCGCCGCAAGATGCACACCGGGTTTCCCCACCGGGCCTTGGCCATGACGCTCAACCTGGCGGGGATCAAAGCCGCCGAAGTTGACCACGTGGTCTACGCCTTCCTGGACTGGCAAGACGAAGCCCGGTTGATGCGGAAGAACCTCGAATCGGACCACGAGTTCAACCGCACCCCCATGGAAAAGTCCCTAGGACAGCTTGTGGCCGAGGCCAAGCGCCGGGTGCATCCGCGGAACTTTGCCGTCCACGGCCTCAAGAACGCCATGGAAGCGATGCAAAAACCGGCTTGGAAAAAGCTGGCCTACCGCTTGGCATGCGCCGACGGCGGCTGGGGCGCCTACGTCAATCATCGGCAGTTCAGCCGCTGGGTCGAGTCGGGAGGCCAGTCGCATCGCAAGTACAACGAAGAACTGCGCGCCGGCCTCCGCGAGTTCGGTCTAGAAGACAAACTCGAACGAGCCGAGCACCACGAAACACATGTCGCCAACGCCTTTTATATGAGCGGCTACGATCGGGCGCTGGTGTTTACGGTGGACGCCTACGGTTCGGGGCTGTCGGGTACCGTCAGCCTGGCCGAGCCCGGCGGCATCCAGCGGCTACACTCCATCGAGACGCCGTACTCGCTGGGCGAATTCTATAGCTCGGTCACTTCGGCGCTGGGCATGGACCCCGAGCGGCACGCCGGCAAGGTCGTCGGCCTGGCAGCCTACGGCGACCCCAAGATTCTTTCACCTGTTTTGCACGCGATGTTCGCCTGGCAAAACGGCGGTTTCCGCGTGCGCCGCAGCAGCGATGTTTACTTCTCGCGCTGGTTGAGCGTGACTTTCCCCAAAATCGATCTGGCCGCGGCCTATCAAACGGTGCTTGAGGAGGTCGTCTGTCGGTACGTCAAACATTATGTCGAAAAGACCGGCTGCGACACGGTGGTCCTCTCGGGAGGCGTCGCCGCCAACGTCAAGATGAATCAGCGGGTGTTCGAAATCCCCGGCGTGAAGCGAATTTACATCCATCCCAACATGGGCGACGGCGGCTGCGGCACCGGCGCCGCCGTGCTCAAGTTCGTCGAGAAGGGCTATCCACAGGGAGCGATGGAAAGCGCTTACCTGGGCCCGGAGTACACCGAAAAGGAGATGGAAGACGCCATTCGCAAGGAAGGGTTGGAACCGCGGCACGTGGCCGACGTTGAACCGGAGATCGCCCGGCTAATTGCCGACAACTACGTGGTCGGCCGGTTCAATGGGCGGATGGAATACGGCCCGCGCGCGCTGGGCAACCGCTCGATTCTGTATCAGGCGATCGACCCCAAGGTAAACCAGTGGCTCAATACCCGCCTCGGCCGCACGGAATTCATGCCGTTCGCGCCGGCCACGCTGTACGAGGAAAGGCACAAGTGCTACAAGCACATCGACGGCGCCGAATTCACCGCTACGTTCATGACGATCACGTTTGACTGCACGCCGTGGATGATCGAGAACAGCCCCGCCGCGGTACACGTCGACGGCACCGCTCGCCCGCAGTTGGTTTCCGAGGAAACCAACCCCAGCTTCTACCGCATCCTCACGGAGTACCGGAAGATCAGCGGCCTGCCGAGCGTGATCAACACCAGCTTCAACATGCACGAAGAGCCCATCGTCTGTTCGCCGGCGGACGCGGTGCGGGCGTTTCTGGACGGTCGATTGGATTACCTGGCGATGGGCAATTTTTTGGTGCCGTCGCCAAACCTAAAAGAAGAACAAGCTCAGCGCCAGGCGATGGCCCGCACGTAAGTTGCCCTCCAAACCGTTGTACCCGGTGACCGGTTCTGAAAACTCGACGCACGTGGACACTTTGGCGGTTGAGAAACGCGCCCCCGCGATGCATCACAGGCGGCCGCTGGTGGGCGCCGCGCTGGCCCTGGCCACCGTGCCGCTGATGTTGTTGGTGGGGGAGGGCGCGCTGCGGTTGGCCCCAATGGACGCTCGAGCGCCGCACGCCGACCGGCATTACTTTTGCCAGTTCGACGCCGAATTGGGTTGGGTGAATCGGCCCAATGTCCGTTGTACGTTCAAGGGTCATCCGCTGGCCATCAACGACCTGGGCCTACGCGACCGAAACCCAGCCGCCGAAACCGCGAAATCGAGCCGACGCAAAGTCTTGCTGTTGGGCGACTCGCAGGTGTTTGGGGATGGGGTGGCGCTCGAAGAGACGCTCGGGGCGCGGCTGGAGACGCGTTTGTCAAATGTCCGCACGCTCAACGCCGGTGCTATCGGCTATGGCGGCGATCAGGGCGTCATGTTGTTCGAACGCTTGGCGGACCAAGTCGAGCCCGACCTGACCATTTTGACCCTCAACGCCTTCGACCTGCGCGACCACGTGGCCACGGAAATCAAGGGAGGCTATCGCAAGCCGCGGTTTGTGTTGAACGACGAAAATAGCACGGAGGAGGCGCTGAGACTGGAACAGGTCGTCCCGCCCAGCGCCAAGCAGCGATTGGCGCGCTGGCTGACGCAACACAGCCGACTGTACATGCTCGTCAAGCGCCAGCACACGCGCCCAGCCGGCGCGGCGCGGCGCGAGGCGGCCCGCTGGGACAGTCCCGACGCCGTGTTTCCGGAGAACCTGGACCAGTCGCTGGCGGTCACCGAGGCGCTGTTGGCGCGGTTTCACAATGATGCGGCTCGTCAGCAGTCCCGCGGTGCGGTCGTCTGGTTGCCGTATGAAATGGACTACACCAATGCCGAGTTTCGTCGACGAAGCGATCTGGTCGTGTCGAGGCTGGCCGAGCGGTGCCGGGCGATCGGCCTGCCGCTGTGCGACCTGCGCCTGGCGCTAGAAGCAGATTCTTCGACGCCGCTCCACGGTGAAAACACAACAACTCCCGACGAATTCTTCCTCGACAAGCTGCACTTCAGCCCGCTGGGGCACGCCCGCATTGCCGAGGCGCTGTCGCAGTGGCTGCAACAGGAGAAGCTCCTGACCAGCGAGGCGACTTCGGCCACGAAACTGACTCATACCCCCACACCGCCGCAGCCGTAAATGACGCCGGACGTCCTCACCGTCGAGCCGCGCCGAAGATGGACCTCCAAACTTGGCCTGGGCACGCTGTTGGCCACGGTCGCCATTTTGGTCGGCTCGTTGCTGCTGGAATTCGCCACGCGCGTCGTCATGGACCAAAATGGCATGCACTTCGGCATCGAGATGTGGAGATATGCCCGCACGCTGAAACGCAAAAGCGAGAATCCGAATATCGGCCACGAACACGTAGCCGGCGGCAAGGCGACGCTGATGGGCGTGCCGGTGGAAATCAGTTCGCAGGGGCTACGCGACCGCGAGTTTGCCATTCCCAAGCAGCACGGGCGCCGGATTCTGATCCTCGGCGATTCGATGACATTCGGCTGGGGCGCCGGGGTGCACAACACCTATGCCAAGCGCCTCGAACAACTTCTCGGGCAGTCTGGCGTCACGACATATGAGGTCGTCAACGCCGGCGTTGGCAACTACAACACCGTTCAAGAAGTCGCCTGGTTCGAGCGCAGCGGACTGAAATTCCAGCCCGATGTGGTCCTCTTGGCGTTTTACATCAACGACGCGGAGCCGACGCCTGTCCAGCGGCAGTCGTGGCTGGCGCAGCACTCGTACCTATACGTGTTTGGCTCGTCGGGCGCGACGGCTTTGAAGCGTAAACTGGGCCTGGCCCCGACATTCGACCGGTATTACCGCGACCTGTACCACGAAGATCGACCCGGTTGGCAGGCGTGTCAGGCAGCGATTCGCCGCGTCGCCGCCGTCTGCCGCGAGCACAACATCCCGCTGCGGATGTTGCTCATCCCCGAATTGCACTTCCCGGGCGGCGAGTACCCATTTGCCGACATCCACGCCCAAGTGACGAAGTTCGCTACGGACGAAGGCGTCCCTTTGCTCGATCTACAACACGCATTCGTTGGCATCCCGCCGCGCGACCTTTGGGTCTCGCCGGGGGACGCACATCCGAACGCCAAGGCGCACCAGATTATCGCCTCCGAATTGTTTTCTTGGCGCGTTGACGACCGTCTGTGGTGCAGCACATCGCCGGCCGATCCACCTCCGTCGGACGCGTCGCCGATCGCAAAGCCAACGCAGGCCGCGGCCTCGTAGCCGACTTCTACCAGCTCTAGCGATATGAAAAACCTTTGGAACTTGCTCTGGGCCTACAAGTGGTGGTGGATGATCCCGATGGGGCTGATGCTGCTCTTGTTTGGCTTGTTGTTGTACCTGACCAACGCCACGGACGATTCGCCGTTCATCTACACCGTGTTTTGACTCGTTCACTGCATGTCCACTCAACCGCTAATTTCCATCGTCAGCCCGATGTGCAACGAAGAGGCGAACGCCCGGCCGTTGTACGAGGAGCTGTGCCGCGTGCTCGACGGCCTGGACGCTCGTTACGAATTCGTGTTCGTCGACGACGGCAGCCTGGATGGCACGCGGGCCCGGCTGGCGGAACTGGCGGCCGCGGACGAGCGGGTCAAGGTGGTCGGCCTATCGCGTAACTTCGGGCACCAGGTGGCCGTTAGCGCCGGACTGGAACACGCCCGTGGCGACGCTGTGATCACCATGGACTCCGACTTTCAGCATCCGCCGCGGGTCATTCCCGAACTCATCGCCAAGTGGCGCGAGGGATATCAGGTGGTGCATACCCTGCGGGAAAGCACCGAACACACCAGCCTGCTCAAGCGCACGGTGGCCGGCGCGTACTACCGGCTGGTCAATGCCGTTGCCGACGTCAAGATCATCCCCAACGCGGCCGACTTCCGGTTGTTCGACCGGCGGGCCGTAGACGCCATCATCTCGATGCCCGAGCGGGCTCGGTTTGTCCGCGGCATGGCCCGCTGGGTCGGCTTCAAACAAACAGGCGTGCCGTTTATGGCGGATCGTCGCCGGGCCGGCGTCACCAAGTACACGCTCCGCAAGTTGCTCAACGTAGGCATCTCAGGGATCACCAATTTCTCGACGTTCCCGCTGCGGATCGCCACGTACGTCGGGTTGTTTGCGGCCCTCGTAGGCGTGCCGTATGGCCTGTGGGCGATCTACGTGCGGCTGTTTACCGACTGGGCCAAGGAGGCCACCGGCTGGGCGTCGCTGATGGTGGGCGTGTTGTTCCTGGGCGGCGTGCAACTGATTTGCCTGGGGATTATCGGCGAGTATCTGGCTCGAATCTACGAAGAAGTCAAACAGCGCCCGCTGTACTTCGCCGATCTGCGATTGAATCTCGACGACGACCCGGTTCAACAGCCCCGTCCGAATTCGCGTGAAACAACTCATCGTTAACGCCGACGACCTGGGAATTTCCCGCGGCGCCAACGCCGCTATCCTCCGCGCGCATCGCGAAGGCGTGGTTACCAGCGCCAGCCTGATGGCCAACTTGCCGGCGTTCGACAACGCGGTCCAGCAGGTCGTCGCCCCCTGCCACGATCTGGGTGTGGGCATTCATCTGAATCTGACCTGCGGTCGGCCGGTGCTGCCAAGCGACGCCTTGCCGCTTTTGACGGACGGTCAGGGCAGGTTCTGTCGCGGCTTCGTCGGTTTGTATCGAATGTTGAATCGCTCGGCCATACGGCTTGAAGCGCGGCGGCAAATTGCCGCGGAACTACGGGCTCAATTCGAACGCGCCTCCGCGGCCCTGGCCGCCGTCGGCCGGCGGTCGTTCGACCACGTCAATGGCCATCAGCACGTGCATATGATTCCCGGCGTGTGGGAGATCGCGCTCGAACTGACTGAAGCATTTGCCGCGGGAATAGTCCGCATCTCGCGCGAACGATTGTCCGGACGCGGTTTGATGGGCCTGGTGGGCAGCTTAGCGCGGGGAAACCTGCTCAAGCAGCAGTGGCTGGCGCATTTGGCGGCGAAGAATCTGCAAAGCAAAGCGGCGACCCGCTTTCACCCACACTTGCAGCCCGAACTGAGCCTGGTGGGCGTCTTGGACAGCGGACGCATGGATGAGCGGACACTGCTGACGCGCCTTGCCATGCTCCCCGACGGCGTGTCGGAAATCCTAGTTCACCCCAGCGAGAATGGCGCGAACGCGGAGCTCGATGAATTGAGCCCCAGCGATCGGAGATTCCAGCGCGAGTCGTGGCGGCGGCGCGAGTTGGAGGCGCTTTGCTCGGCCGCCGTGCGGCGCCGGATCGAAGCACTTGACGTTCGCCTCACCAGTTTTCGCCATTGGCCCCAGACGCAGCGGCTCCCTGCCGCGGCGCTTGCCTAGTCCGTTCACATTCTACAGTTGGCCACACTCGCCCCTTCGACGACTCGCCCTTCGACCCGCATCGCGGCCTGTCCGCTTTGCGCATCGAGCCGTTGGCGCACGCGATTTCAACTGCGGAGCCACTTGGTGGCGCGGTGCGACGATTGCGATTTTCAGTTTAACGCGGCATTTGTCGGCGGCGGGGAGGAATCGGAAACCTTTTCGGAAGACTACTACCGCCAACAGCAGCAGGCGGCGTTCGAGAAGCAGTTCAACGATTTTCGCCGCGACCCCAGCACTCCGGTTTACCTGCGGCGACTCGAATTTATCGAGCGACACGTTCCCCCCGGCCGAATCTTGGACGTCGGCAGTGGGCTGGGGGTCTTTTTGCGACTAGCCGGCGAGCGCGGCTGGCGAACGCAGGGGGTGGAAGTCAGCCGCTTTGCGGCGCGCTTTGCCCGCGAAGCGCATGGGCTCGACATTCATCACGGAACGCTGGCCGATTTCGATGCCGGCGATGGTTCGTTCGACGTGGTGACGTTTTGGGATTCCATTGAGCATGTGGCTCAACCTCGTGAGGACTTTGAGAAGGCGGTTCGGCTGGTGCGCCCCGGCGGGCTGCTGCTGTTCACCACCGACAACTTCGCCTGTTTGGTCGCGGACGTGGCGGCCGCTTTGTACTATCTCAGCCTGGGGCGGTACACTTATCCCTTGGAGCGAGTGTACATCGACCGCAACCTGGCGTACTTCACCGACCAGAGTTTTCGTGAACTGCTAGAGCAGCGGGGCATTCGGCCGTTGCTTTGGGAGAAAATGGAGTACCCGCTCGACAAGATCAAGACGAGCTTTGGCGAGCGGTTGATTCTGAAAGGGTTTTACGCGGCGGCCGCGCTGTTGGGCCGTCAGGCACAGATCACGGTAATTGGGCAGAAACCATGACCTCCGCCGACACTGATTTCAGCGTTCGTGTTTCCCTGGGCCCTCCGCGAGCGGTCCACGAAGACGTCCTCGACCTGAGCCGACCGTACAAAGTCTTGGCCGCCGTTCTGGGCGTGGCGAGCCTGGCGCCAATCTGGGCCGGCGAGTTCTTTCCCACGCAGAACGGGCCCTGGTACGTGCTCGTCTCGCAGATGCTTCTGGAGTGGAACAATCCCCAGTTCAACTACAACGAATACTACGATCTCAAGTGGCACCCCATTCCGTATCTGTTGCATTACCTGCTCGTCTGGGCCTTGGGCCACGCGTTTCCAATTCTGATCGCCCACAAGATCGCCCTCTCGCTGTACGTCATCGTTCTGCCGCTGTCGTGTTACTACTACCTGTACGCCACCCGGGCGCGGCACCCATGGCTGGGCATCATCGGCTATCTACTCATCTACAACTATTGCTTCCTGCGAGGTTATCAAAACTACGCCTGGGGCATTGCCATGGTGCTGTTCGCCTTGGGCCACTGGCAGCGGCACCACGCGCATTGGAACGCGCCGCGGCTTGTGCTGCAAACGTTTCTCACCTTGCTGGTGTACTTCTGTCATGTCGTGGCGCTGGGCTCGCTTGGCGTGGCGCTGGCGGTGGAACTGTGGTTCGACCGGGCTCATTGGCGGCGCAACGTGGCGACGCTGGCGCTGGTGTTCGCGCCAACGCTGGCCTGCCTGGCGGAGTACATCGTGGTCAACGCCACCAGCAACGCCTGGTTCGACGCTCAAGACGTCCAATGGCTGTGGCCGCACGCGGCGGCTGAGATGCTGGTCCGAAAACTTCTCTACGGCTACTCCACGACGGCTTACTACGCCGCACTGGTGGCCATCGTTCCACTGACGGTGCTCGCGGTCCACGAAGCGGCCATGCGATTGGAAGATTACATCCAAGATGAAGAATTCGACCACGACGATACGCGGCGGTTCACGCTGGCCGCCGTGTTCACCGTGCTGTATTTCCTCATGCCGTATCACTTTTACGGCTGGCACTACGTGGATGTGCGAGTGGCGCCGTTTGTGGTGATCTTTGCCATGGCGGCCGTGACCGGCGACCTGGCGGCCGCGTGGCGCAAACCGCTGTTGGGCGTGGTGGCGCTGGCGGCGATGTTCGGTTATGCGATTGACGTCTATCACGTGCGGCGGCTGAACAACGACATTCACGAATACCTGAGCGGGTTGGAGCACGTCCCGCCAAACGCCAAGATGCTCAGCGTGGTGGGCCAGGATCACACGTTGGGGCTCATCCGGCCACACAACAAGATCTACGAGTATTACGCCGTGTTTCGCGGCGGGGTCAATGGCGGCGGCATCGGTCAGTTCAACACCGCCACGCCGCTGTGGTACAAGAACTATCCCGTGTCCGATTTGTTCCCCACGTTCGACGCGGACGAAGCGCCGCAAAAGCCGCTCGAGAAGTACGCCGAGGCGTACGACGCCATCATCTTTTGGCGTGCCACCGAAGAAACCCGTCAGCAATTCGCCGCCGTCGGCTTCACCCCCAAGTTCGAGCACGAAAAGGGGCGGCTGCAGATTTATATCCGCGGTCCAGGCCCGAGCGAATCGGCCGGGGGCTCCTAGAGCGCAACAAACAACTTCCACGGTGCGCTGAAATTAACGGAAGTTAACGGAAGTTAGAGGGCCGTTGTCCGGTTGTTCGGCGGCCTTTTAGGTTGCTGGTTGATGTCGCTTAGGGCCTTCTATGAAGGCTCTTAACCAATCTTTGCAGGTGAGAGTTCCAACTTGTCACTAAACTGGATGTCGATTGCCGCGGTCGTGTTCTGGGGATCGCTGGCGCTGATGATCTATACGCAATTCGGTTACGCGCTCCTGGTGGCGCTGGTTGGCGCCGTTCGCCGTCCCCGGCCGGCGCCGGCCGACGCGGCCCTTTATCGCCCCCCGGTGACGCTCATCGTGCCGGCATACAACGAGCAACGGGTGATTCGCGCCAAGCTGGAGAACGCCTTGCAGTTGGACTATCCGCCAGGACAACTGGAAATCATTGTCACGAGCGACGGAAGCACTGACGAAACCGACGGCATCGCCCGTGAGTTCGCCGACCGCGGCGTGCGGCTCTCCACCTCGCCCGACCGCAACGGGAAGCCCACCGTTTTGGCCCGGGCCATTGCCCTGGCGTCCGGCGAAATTGTCTGTCTCTGCGACGCCAATGTCATGTTCGCCAAAGACGCGATTACGAAGCTGGTCGATCGCCTGGCCGATCCCCAAGTTGGGGCCGTCAGCGGCGACGTCCAACTGGTGAGCGAAATGCAAGGCATGGAACAAGGCGAAGGGCTCTTTTATCGCCTGGAACGTTGGACCCAGCTTTCAGAAACGCGAGCCGGCTCACTGATCGGCGTGGATGGCGGGATGTACGCCATTCGCCGCTGCTTGATTCCACCCATTCCCCGCGACACACTCAATGAAGACTTCACGCTGGCAATGGCCGTGCTCAAACGCGGACAGCGCGTCGTCTATGAACCCCAGGCGGTCGCCCACGAAGACGGACCTCCCTTGGCACAGCAAGAGCTGCGCCGCCGCGTTCGGCTGGCGGCAGGCTCCGTGCAATCCATCCTCCGCGGTGACATTCCCCCCGTGACTCGCCCCATCGAATTCTGGCAGTATCTGTCGCACAAACTCCTGCGCTGGTGCGGGCC
>CAYWTU010000082.1:0-10336 GCA_964461275.1 uncultured Pirellulales bacterium
ATGGCATTGGGGTTGCACGGCCTGATCTCGCGGGACTACCCGGGCGACTATTTGCAGTTCATCGAAACGTACAGCTTCGCCAAACGGCGCCCGGCCAGCGAGATCGTGTCGCTGATGCCAAAAATGGTCTCGATTTTCGATCCCGTCGTGCAACTGCGGGCCGACATGAGCGACGAGGGCATCAGCGAGCACCACGTGCCGGCGCACTTCACCAACATTCAGCACGGCTTGCAGCTTTCTCGGCAATTGCTCGCGGCGCAGGACACGCCGAATCGGCAGGTGATTCTGATCACCGACGGGCTTCCCACGGCGCACTTCGACGGCCAATGGCTGTACATGATCTACCCGCCTCACCGCCTGACCGAAGAGGCGACGCTGCGCGAGGGGCTGCTGTGCAAACGCGAAGGAATCACCATCAACGTTTTCTTGCTGCCGAGTTGGTCGCAGACCAGCGAAGACGTGCAGTTTGCCTATCGTCTGGCGGAATCGACCGGCGGACGGGTGTTCTTCACCGGCGGCAAGGACCTGGATCGGTTCGTGCTGTGGGACTACGTCTCACGGCGGCGAGTGATTCTGGGGTAGGCCATAGGAGAGCGCCCGTGGATTAGCCGGAGCGACGGCGTTTCGAGTTCGTCCGCTTGGCCTGGGCTTTGGCGGCATTTTCCTGAACGCGGAACTTAGTGATTCGGCCGATCAAGCCGTAGGGAATCGGTCGATCGAGCGGTAGGCGAACGGTCCCCTTTCCCCCTTCGTAGCCCGCCAGTTCCTTCTTGAACCGGGTCTTCACGTTCGCCAGCATCGGGTACAAACCGATGTGCGACTTGAACGCCGCGAAATAAATCAGCGGCCCGTTGAGCTTGTAGGCCGGCATGCGATAGCTGACCGTTTCTTCGGCCTGTGACGCGGCCTTGCGAATTGCGGCCCGAATCTTTCTGAGGATCGCCTGGACGTCCGGGGGAAATAAAGCAATGTACTCGGCGACGGTCTCCGGCGGATGCCCGGGCGATTTCATAGCGTTCGTGTCCAAAAAAACGGTCGCGGCGGTGGCAACTTTCGGCTCCCCTGCCCTGCCCCGCCGGCAAGTGACCCGCTACGGCAAAGTGACGCCGTCGCGCGTCAACTCCGAACGGCGTGCCCCATGGTCGCTCCCTTCTCTAACTTCGATTCAACCGGCAGCGCCGCCCCCAGCGCCAACGCCGCGGAAATCGCACGGTGTTCGTCGTCGGCCGCTACCAGCGGCGCCAGCTCTTGCCTGCACCAACGTATCGCGGCTGCCTGCCAGCGGCAGTCTTGTTCTTCGGCCATCGACCACTGCGCCTGTTCCAACAGCAGCGATGCCGCATAGGTGCGGGCCATGCTATAGGCCAGTTGACGTGCGCCGCCTTGGAGAAACTCCAGGCCTTCCACCACGGCCTGAGGCAGATAGCCGGCGATGCGGTCCAGAGCCGCCTGAGCTCGCAAGCGGGCTTCATTGAGCGCGGGCAGTCGGATCGTTTCCAATCGGCGCCGCACGTCGGCCAACCAGGGCTCGAACGCCTGGGCGTGGTCGATGGCCCGCAGCGTGTCCAAGCTCAGGACGTTGGTGGTCCCCTCCCAAATCGACAGCACCTGCGCGTCGCGCAGAATCTTGGGCAAGCCCGTGTCCTCAACATACCCTGCCCCGCCAAACGATTCGAGCGTTTCACTGGCGATGGCAACGGTTTGCTTGGCGGTGTAGAGCTTGGTCAGCGGCGTGAGGATTCGCAACACGGCCGACTCGTCGTCGCTGGCCTGGACGCATTCTTCCTTGCCCAGCAGTTCCAGCGATCGAAGCGTCAGCAACAGGCCGGCCCGAAATTCAACGTCCATCCCGGCGAGCGTCTCCAGATGCAGCGGTTGCTGTGCCAACGGCTTGCCAAACACCTCGCGCCGGCCGGCATAGTCGCGCATCAGCGCCAGGCAACGCCGCATGGACGAGACAGCGCAAATGGAGTTGTACAACCGTGTGATGTTCATCAAGGCGGCGATATTGCGGACCCCCTGCCCTGGCTGACCCACCAGCCGCGCCGTTGTGCCGTCGAGTTCCAATTCCGCGGTGGGCAAGGCCTTGGTGCCGAGCTTATCCTTGAGCCTGAGGATGCGGATGCCGTTGAGCTCGCCGGCCGCGTCGCGCGTTTCCAAATAAAACAGGCTCAGGCCACGGCTGCCCGAAATGGTTCGGCCCGCCGCGTCTTCGATCCGGGCCAGCGTCATGGCCATCTGCGACGTCGTAGACGAGGTGAACCACTTGGTTCCGGTCAGGCGGTATCCCGCGCCGTCGGCCCGAGCGATGGTCGAAGTGCCGCTCACGTCCGAGCCGCCGGTGCGCTCGGTCATCCACTGGCCGCTGGTCCAAAACTGATCGGGGTCGCGCGTAGTCAGGCGGCGATAGGCCCGCTGCATGAGCCGCTCGTCGGCGAAAAGTTCGAGCGCGCGGGCGGCGCCGTCGGCCATGGCCAGCGGGCAGGTGTAGACGCTGGACGAAGGGTTGAACAGGTACAGCTTGGTGAATTGATACAGCCGCGACCACGGCCCCTGCTGCCGTTCATAACCGATGGCGACTAAGCCTTCTTGGGCGCTGACGCGCTCCAACTCGGACCAACCGCGGGCGACATCGATGCGATCGATCCGCCGACCCCAGGGATCGTACTGCACCAGCCGGGGCTGATTTCGCTCGGCGTCTTCCGCAAGCGGCACAATGTCTTCCACCACGCGCTGGCCGAACCGCACAAGGTCGGGCGTGATTTCCGCCAAAACGCCCGCGGGCAGAAGTCGGCGCAGCACACTTTGCAGCGCGTCGTCGTCGGTGAATTGATTTCCGAGGACCGGTGGGTCTTGGAAGAAGCTGGTCATGATCGCGTCTCCTTTGGGCCCTTACCTGCGACTTTGCTTTCCGCGATGTACTTCCCGCATTGTAACCGCCGCGGCGGGTTGTCGGTACGCCGCGGCGCCCCCTGCCCTGCCCTCTCCGACCGTTAGGAATCGGCGTGCGCCTGGGTCTGGTCTCCTCGCTTCTGAAGAACCTCTCGGTAATGCCGGACCAATTCGCCGGCGGCATCTCGAATGTCGAACCGCTGCTGGATGCGTTGCCGTGCTTGGGCGGCCTGCGCGGCGGCCAAGCGGCGATCGAGCAGCAGTCGGCAGACCGCGGCGGCCAGTGCCGCGGGATTGTCGGCAGGCACGAGTTGCCCGCTCGGCGGGTCATCGCCGACTATCTCGCGCGTGCCGCCGACATCGGTGGCCACGATCGGCAGTCCCGCGGCCGAGGCTTCCAAAAGCACGCGGCCCAGCGGCTCCTGTCGCGCGACATGGGCCAACACCGCCAACTCTGGCAAGATGTCTGGCACGTCGCCGCGAACACCGAGGAAATGGCCGCGACCGATCAGCGGCGGCGTCTCAAACGCCTGCCGAAGATCGCGCTCGAATCGTACCGCTTCTTCCTTGCGTGAGAACCTTTGGCCGAGGAAGACGAAATGCGTTTCCGGTACGGCTTCGACGATATCGACGGCTGCTTGGGCTAACACGTCTTGCCCTTTGCGCAGCGACAGTTGTCCGATGTTGCCGACCAGCGGCGTCGCGGGCGTGAGCCCCAGTTGGCGATGCAGCCAACCGGTGGGCGGGCGCGGGGCGAACCGCGTTAGGTCTACTCCGTTGTAGGTCACGTAGACGCGATGGGCATCAAGCCCTTGGGCTCGGTGGTGTTCGGCCGTGGCCTGGGAAACCGCCAGCAGCCGCCGGTGACAGTTCAAGTCGGCGACGGCGGCGCCACTGAGGTTGATAATGTCCCGCAGATGGCCCACGCTCGGAATGTCCAGGTCTCGGCAGACGGGACCAACCAACCGGGCGGCTGAGAGGCTATTGGCGTGCACCAGCGCGGGTTGCAACCGGCAAAACAAGGCTGTCAGTTCTTGGCGGAGCGTGGCCAGCGGTCGGCGAACGCCCCGTTCGTCGGCCAGCGCCCATGGCGTTGTCGCGCAGCCCGCGTCGCGCAGCGCCTGCGATAGCGGACCGTCGCCTGGCGCCACGGCCTCGACCAAGAGGCCCGCGTCCAAGACGCCGGGCAGCGCCGCCAGCAGCGACCGCTCGCCGCCGTTGAGCGTGGGATATTCGAAGATCAGCAGCAGGCGCTCGTGGGACATGGCTGGCGTCGATTGTACCGCCCGGGAGGCTCCTCAGGCGGCGGTCCACGATCAAGGCGGTCTGTAGATCATCGCTGCCGAGTCTGACATGGTTGCCCACCGGCGTCGGGAACCGAGCGCCTGGCCTACGGAACTCACCATCGACATCCACCGTGGGCCTGCGGTACGCTTTGAGGTTCTAACGCCGAATCGGCGTGCCAATCACGGTCATTGATTCACCTCATCTCGGAGATCGCTTCCCGCCCATGGACGCCGCACCGCTGGAGTTTTTGGAGCAACTTCTCGCCACTCCCAGTCCCTCGGGTTACGAGGAGCCGGTGCAGGCGATTGTCCGCAAGTACGTCGGCCCGTTCGCCGACCGAGTGACAACCGACCTGCACGGCAACGTCATCGCCGCCAAGAATCCCGAGGCGTCGCTGCGGGTGATGCTGGCTGGCCACTGCGACCAAATCGGCCTCTTGGTGCAGTACATCGACAGCGATGGGTTTCTGTACGTGCAGCCGATTGGCGGCTGGGATCCGCAGCAACTGGTCGGTCAGCGGATGACGGTTTGGACCGCGTCGGGCCCGGTGCCGGGCGTAATCTCGCGCAAGCCAATCCACCTTTTGACCGATGAAGAGCGCAAGCAGGTGGTGAAACTCAAGGACCTCTGGATCGATATCGGCGCCAAGAATAAGGACGAGGCGGCCGAGGCGGTGCGCGTGGGAGACCCCGTGACGTTGGAGCTGGGGGTCCGCCATTTCCGCAACGGCCGGTCCTGCGCCCCGGCCATGGACGACAAGTGCGGGCTGTGGGTGGTAATCGAGGCCTTGCGCCGGGCGGCCGAGAGCAAGTTGAACGTGGCTTTTTTCGCCGTGTCCACGGTGCAAGAGGAAGTCGGCTTGCGCGGGGCCAAGACGAGCGCGTTCGGAGTCGATCCGCAAATCGGCATTGCCGTCGACGTGACGCACGCGACCGACTGCCCCACGATCGACAAGAAACAGGAAGGCGACGTCAGCCTTGGAGGCGGGCCGGTGATCTACCGCGGGCCGAACATGAACGTCCGCGTGGTCGAGGCCCTGGTGGCAACGGCCGATCGCTGCAAAATTCCGTTTCAGTTGGCGGCTCTAAGCCGGGCCAGCGGCACCGACGCCAACTCGCTACAAGTCAGCCGAGCCGGTGTGGCGACCGGCCTGGTGAGCATTCCCAACCGCTATATGCACAGCGCCGTGGAGATGGTCTCGCTGGACGATTTGGACCGCGCGGCCGACTTGCTGGCCGAGTTCGCCGTGGGCCTGGCGGCCGACACCGACATGACGCCGTAGCGCTCCTCCCCTGCCCTGCCCTGGCTACGCCGGTTCGCTCAGTTTCTTGGCCAGGCGTTTACGGAACCGTTCGACGCTCACCACGGCGCGGATGTGCGTGCCTCGACCGACCATCTCGCGGCCGTCGTGCGCTTCGAAGTGCAGCGTGACCATCATTCCCTGGACGGCGGTGATCTCGGCCCGGGCGGCAACGGTCATGCCGGCCGGTGTCGGCGCTAAATGCTGAAAATCGAAGCCCACGCCAACGCTCGTTTCGCCGTCGTCCAGGTGGGGCGCGATGGCGTTGAATGCCGCGTCCTCCATGACCCCCAGCAGCCACGGCGTGGCCAACACCGGCGGCCCCTGGGGATTGTGAAAACTCACCAGGTTTTCGCTAACGACGCGGTGCTTCGCCTGGCCCGTGCATCCGACCGTCAAACTGGTTTTCATGGTGTGCGTCCTGGTGTGACGTGGAGACGGTAAAGATACGGTGCTGTGGAACGGCGTCATTCGTCAACCATCGCCAACGGTCTTTTCACCGCGAAACGCACCGTGATCTGCAGTATTCGGTGCATTTCGCGGCGACATTGTCACGAGAAACGGCCGACCGAAAAGCGCCGCTCAACGACACCCTAGGGACCATGCGCCGCAATTCGCAACAGCGCGACACGCGGTTTAGGGCTTCTCGTCGGCGGCTGTCGGGCCTTGCAGGTCCCAGGCCGCCAGCCAGTCAGTCCGCTCATGCTTGAAGCCGAAGTCTTGGAGCAACCGCTGGTGCATGTCGGGCATATGTCCGCCGCCATAGAAAATGGCCAGCTTCCGCTTTCCGCCATCGATTTCCTCGCGAAGTTTTTCCAGCGCCACCGCGTTGCGCTCGGTAATGATGGTCGAACCGTCGGGCCCGTTGAGCGCCGCGAGCATGACTTCCATGTCTTCGAATTGTTCGGCCAAGATTCGCTTCAGCGGCAGCGAATTGTTGGGCTTTAACAAGGCTTGCAACACTTCGGCGTCGGTAGGTCCCTTGGGCCCGGCCTCGGCCTGACGGGCCATGCTCTGCCCCAACATTCGAAAGAACATCGTCAGCGGGCTCTCATGGCGGTCGCGCATCGACGCGGCAAACTGCTCCGGCGACATGTCGGCGTGCACGAAGTTCTCTCGGTTGTAGTCAATTTCCTCGAGCTGATACGCCAACTTGAGCATCCGCTGCATCCCGGATTGCAATAAGTGCACCGGATTCAAACTCGGCCCGCCGCCTCCTGCCGGCACGCGCGTCCCTTCGGGCGCCACCAATTCGTACAGCACCGCGTCGTAGTCGTCGAACCGCTTGTTGAGCTCGTCGTAATAGGACTGGTCGGCGATATGAATGGCCGCCACCAGGTCGACCGTGAGTCCGTCGCGGTTGCCGTCGACGGGCACGTATCGGGCGATGGCCGTTTCCATGGCGATGGGACGTTCGTTCTCATCGCGCGCGATCCGGACAAACGCGCTCTTGCTCTGCGCCGGCGCCTCGGCGGTGGTGTCGGCAGGCGCGGGCTGCGCCCGGCCGCCGGCCGCCGCGGCCATCACGGTCAGCAACTGAAGGGCCAGGCGCGGACGGCCTGAAAACAGGGCTCGGTGCAACGATCGAAGCGACATGGCGGAACTCCTCCCAAGGGTGTGGTGCACAACGACCAGCTCTCGAGCCATGCCCGTATTCTACCGAAAAGCCGCTGCGGAGAGCGAATGGAAAACAAAGAACGCCAGCCGGGCGCGCTGGGTGGCCCGGCTGGCGTCGTGGATTTTTGCTGGTGGATACGCCGCTACCGCGACAATCCGCCCGGGTTGCAGGCCAGGAAATCACGCGGGCCACGAAGCGTGTAGTAGGGGTAGCCGACGTAGGCGCCTGGGTAGTTTTCGTTGGCGTCGCCTTCCTGCTGGTAGCAACCACGGTCCTTGCGACAGACGCCACAACCGCCGCACGCGCCACACCCGTGTCCGCCGCAGGCATCGCAACTGCTGATGCCGCCGTCGCCGACGAAACGCTGACCAACCCGGCTGCAAAGCGCGGAACCTTGGCCGTAGGTCACCGGCGGATGACCGCCCATCTGCGCACAGCCGCCGCATTGGTCACAGCCGCCGCTATCGCACGACGAGCACCCGCCGCACCCCCCACAGCCGCCGGCGCAGCCGTCGCACATGGTGCTGCACCCGCCGCAGCCTGTGTTGCAATGGAACATGCGATCGATCAGGCAGCAGCCCGTCGAGCTGCTCACCACCATGGCGGCCAGTGCCGCCAGTGCCAGGCGTTTCATGTTTGGATTCCTTCTATGGCAAGGTTTGGCCGTTCGAGGCCGTGAGCCCAACCTCGCACCCCCCTTAGGATTGAGTCGAGACGGGACGTGGTCGTCGCAGTGAGCGCCAATAAACCGGGTCCGCGGCGCTCCTCTTGATGTGTCTATCGTCCGGAGATTCGACAGAATCCAAAAAATCGGCACGACTGGCAGAACTGGAATACTCGCCGCAACACGTTGGGAACCAATGTCTTAGGTAACACGCATTGAGAAACTAGCTGAACCTTGCCGGGTAGCTCGTGCGGTTCGGGTTCGCACCCAGGAAACCTGCGAAGACTTTGCGGCCAAAGGCCCGCTGTAACCCCGCTGGCAGCCAGGGCACAGGGCAGCGGCAGAAAAAGGTCGGCACACGCGACCGGGGCCGATCAATTCGCGGTCACAATTGTCAGTCCGCGAGCCCGGGACTACCATAACGGGTCACGCTTGGCTTGCCAGACTCGCCCTGGTAGCGCTGCGGCATTGCCTTGAAGAAAATTTACCGTCGCCGCCCGGCACGTTTCGCGACGGCTGACTGCTTACCGCGCCCAACATCCGCTCAATCGCCCGTTCAAGGAGTTTTATCCCATGCGACAATCGGTTTATTTTTCGCTCACAGTTTTGTTGTCCGTGCCGTTGGTGGTCGGTTGTGCGGACCAGGGCGGCTCGGCTGGCAATGGCCACGCCAACGGCAATGGAAACGGCAAGCCGGCCCATCGCGTGGTGCAAATCCAAGCGGGACCAGAGGCTCAAGAAGCGGCTTTGGAAGCGTTCATTGGGGCCAAAGACGGCGACACGATTGAATTTGGCGAGGGAACGTTCGAACTCGACACCACGCTGACTTTGGAAGACGTCAAGGACGTTACAGTTCGCGGCGCGGGCATGGAAAAAACGATCCTGAACTTCGCCAAGATGAAGCAAGGCGTCGGCGGCGAAGGGATGAAACTCACCGGCACCAAGGCCCCGGAAGCGACTCCCGAGAGCCAGGCGAACGCTGCCCCTGACGTGGCCACGCAGCCCGCACAGAATATTGCCTTGCCCGAGGACGACGGCATTGTCGACAACTTTACGATCACCGACCTGACGATTCAGGATCCGCCGTCGGACGGCATCAAGGTCGAGGGCGCTCGACTGGTCAAGTTCATCAACGTCAAGGCCGAGTGGACCAAGCCGGCCAATCCGGAGAACGGCGCCTATGGCCTGTATCCCGTGCTGTCCAAAGACGTGCTCATTGACGGCTGCGTGTCGATTGGCTCGTCGGATGCCGGCATCTACGTTGGCCAAAGCGAGAACATCATCGTCCGCAACAGCATCGCCCACGGAAACGTGGCCGGCATCGAAATCGAAAATAGCATCGGGGCCGACGTCTACAACTGCACTTCGCACGACAACACGGGCGGCATCCTGGTCTTCTCGCTGCCCGGCTTGCCCAAGAAAAACGGTCGGCATTGCCGCGTGTTCGACAACAAGATTATCAGCAACAACATTGAAAACTTCGCCAAGCCGGGCAACATTGTGGCCACCATCCCGCCGGGGACTGGAATGATCGTAATGGCCAACGACGAGGTCGAGGTGTTCAACAACACGTTTGAAGGCAACTCGAGCTTCAACCTCACCGTGATCAGCTACCTGACCACGCAGAAGGCGTACAACGATCCGGCCTACGATCCGTATCCGGAGTCGATCTACGTTCACGACAACACGTTCAAAGGGGGCGGCGACAAACCGGCCGGGCCGATCGGCGAATTGGCCGGCAGCGCCTTCGGAGGCAAGGTGCCCGACATCACCGTGGACGGCGTCGTCGACGAAAAGAAGACCAAGGATGGTGAATTGCCCAAGGAGCTCAGGGTGTTCGTCAAGAACAACGGCGATGCCGATTTCGCCAACCTGGACTTGACCGGATTTCTGAACAACGCTGGCGTGCCCAGCCCCAACACCGAATTGGCGCCGTTCGAGGGCGAGCACGCGCCGCTGAGCAAGATCACCATCGAAGGCGTCGAGTAGCCTCGCCGCGCAGAGTATTGCGATGATGACCCTGTTGCACGCGGTCCGCGGGGCCCGGCTTGCCGTCGGCGCTCCAGCGGGCTGGCGATTGGTCTTGAGTTTCCTCTGCTTGGCGCTGGTGGGTGGCTGCGCGCGGCGCAACGAACCCGCGCCGGCCGGGGCCCACCTTGAGGTCAACGCCGACGGTCGGCCGCTGTATCTCTCGGCCTATGACCTGTTCGAGGGCAACGGCGCCTCGCAGACGCCGGTCGATGGTGTGATTCCCTACGACCTTAACTCGGCACTGTTTTCCGACTACATGTGGAAGTATCGTTTCGTCAAGTTGCCTGACGGAACCAGCGCCGAATATCACGCCGACCAGGAATTCAAGTTTCCCGTTGGTACAATCATCGCCAAAACGTTCGCCTGTCCGGTCGATATCCGCGATCCGGCGCAAGGCCAGCGACTGCTCGAAACAAGGCTCCTCATCCGCGAGGAGCAGGGCTGGGTCGGCTTGCCCTATCTGTGGAACGACGAGCAGACCGACGCCAAGCTGAAGGTTACCGGCGGGACGATCGACGTAAGTTGGGTTCACTACGATGGCCAG
>CAYWTU010000083.1:0-10304 GCA_964461275.1 uncultured Pirellulales bacterium
TGAGTGTCCGGGGAAATGGCGTGGTCCCCGTTGCCCGACTCGGCACCCTTCGTCAGTGCAGCCGGAGATGTTGGGCCGTCGGCGTGGGAGTGGAGTCCGTCGGAGACGCTCATCGGCCGGCTTCCAACCCCCCGCCCCACCATTTGGTCAATGACAAACGGCGGACGGTTGCGGGCGACTTCCAGCACCCGCAGCAGATACTCGCCCAGAATTCCGATCATCACCAGTTGCGTTCCCGCCACCACCAAGATCACCACAATCAGAGATGCCCAGCCGCGTTGGTCGAAATCGTAACCGTCGAACAACCGCGACAGCACCACGAGCGCCGCGTACGCCAGCCCGAGCAGCGCCATGGCCATGCCCAGCAGCGATGCCGCCCGCACCGGCACATTGGAAAACGACACGAACGAATCGATGAAGTGGCCGATCTTTTTCGACCAACTCCACATCGAGCGCCCATAGCGTTCCTCTCGCTGTCGGCGATGGTAATAGATGACGGCCGGCTCGAATCCTGTCCAGAGCAGCATGCCCAGCCCCGCGTTCGGCTCGTGCGTGGAGGCCAATGCGTCGAGCACGCGCCGATCGACCAGGCAAAAGTCGCAGCCGTGCGGCGGCATGGTGGGGACGGCGAACCGCCGAAACAGCTTCCAAAACAGGTTCGCGAAGATCGAAGTCAGCCAAGGATCTTCCCGCCCTGAGCGGGCAGCCAGCACAATGCGGTACCCTTCGCGCCATTTGGCCAGCATTTGATCGATCAACTCGGGCGGATCCTGAAGATCGGCCGAGATAGCGACCACGGCATCGCCCGTCGACTGGCTGATGCCTGCAGCCGAGGCGGCGTTGGCGCCGAAATTTCGGGCTAGCCGAATCGCCCGCACCCGGGAATCCTGGGCGGCGATTTCCAAGAGAACCTGAAACGAAGCGTCGCGCGAACCGTCGTCTACGAACACGAATTCAAATTCTTCGGCGTGACGTGCCGCCACGTCACGAAACCGGGTCATAAGGTCGCGCAGGCTGCCGGCATTGTGATACACCGGTACGACGATCGTAATCCGCTTGGCCATAGCCGACGAATCCTGGTTCTGCGCGAACCCATTGCTCAAGGAATAAGAGGCCGCCAATCAACCTGACAGCGGCCCACGAACAACCGTTGATCCCAGGGCGCCAAGGAGGTTGTTTGTGGGACACTAGAGCTAAATAGCCTGGCACGATTCCGGGAGGAATTTCGTCGTAGTGGCGGCGTCTCGCCGCCATGGGCTCCGGAATGGATGACTTCGAGGCAATTCTCGGCGGCGGGACGCCGCCGCTACGGGGATGTCGCCTACCCAAATCGTGTCAAGCTATTTAGCGCCAGTCTAACCTGCGGGGCCAGGACTGGACAAAGCCCGACTGGACAACTTCAATGGGCCAGCGGCTTGGGCGCCCAGCGGGACGGCCGCAGGGGAATTTAAGAGTCCGACAAACAACCTCCCCGGCGCCCTGAAATCAACGGGAGTTAGCGATCCGTTTTCAGGTTGCTTGGCGGTCTTTAAGGCGGAAACACACACGATGCCCGGCGCCATCCGATTGGCCGAAATTGCACATGCCCGCAGCGGCGACAAAGGCAACCACGCCAACATCGGGGTGATTGCTTACACGCCCTCTGGCTATGCCTACCTGGAGCGCGTCCTCTCGGCCGAGCGAGTGGCCGAGTATTTCGCCTCGCTGGGACACTCAGGCGTCGAGCGCTATTCGCTGCCCAAGATCTGGGCGCTAAATTTCGTGCTCCGCGACGCCTTGGGAGGCGGGGCGAGCCGTTCGCTGCGGATCGACACACAGGGCAAGCTCCTCAGCACGGCGCTGTTGGAGATGCCGCTCGAGCGGCCAGCGGGGCTGGAACAGATGCGCCGCCAGTCGAACGCTACGTCGCCAGCGTCAGCCGAGAAAAAACTTCCGTAAGTTGAATTTCCCTCGCTCGTGCCCGGGTACCCTTTGAGTGCGGGGGGAGAGGTGAGAAAGGAGGAAGTTATCCTTCGGTCCTTCCTCAGCTTCCCGCCCTCATCGGCACCGATTGCTCGGGAAGGCCGTAAAAATCGTCGGCCTGTGACAAGACTTGCTGCAGGTCCTGGTGATGTCTTAGCACTGCCTCGGCAAAGTCGCTGCGCAGCCGTTCGACCGTGTTCTGCAAGTTGCGGACGCGGTTTTCCAGTTCGTCAGCGTGCGCCTTCAGGGCGTGGAGATCGTGTGTAGCCACGGGTTGCACCGGTTGGACTCCTTTCGGTTCGTTAGGCAACTTTGGGTTCACAAATCTACCCCGCTCAACCACGGAACTCGGGTGAAAACGGCCTTCGCGCTGGTCGTCCACTACGGCCCGCGGCCGCTTGTGCCGCCTGGTGAAACTTTGCGGCGAAGGGGCCAACCGGCGCTCCCCACCTAGCGGTTGATGCGCAACTAGCGGCCGAACAGCTACCGAGACTCTTCACGCTGCTGCCGGACCGCCTCGGTGCGGAGAACTTCCAACAGCGCCGGCACCGCCTCGCGCGCGGCCGGTCCAATCTGGCCCAGCGCCCGAGCTGCCGCGATACGCACTCGATCATCGCGGTCGTCCAGGGCCTGCATCAGCGCTGGCACGGCCCGACTGGCCTCGGGACCGATCACCGCCAGCGACCGCGCCGCTGCAGCGCGGACCATCGGCTCGGGGTCGCGCAGCGCCTCAATCAGCGGATCGACCGCGTCGGATCCGATTCTCGCCAGGGCATCGATCGTGGTGTCGGTCAGATCCATGGCCCGAAAGCCCGACGCGAATCGCTGCGGCGCCGCGGGCCGCTGAGCGGTCACACGCTCCGGTTCGTCGGGGGCCAGCGCGAGTGTCGGCGGGGGTTCCGCGGCCTTGGCCGTCGAAGAGCGGGTGGAGGCCGTGGGCCTCTGCTCGCGGTCGAAATAGCCGCAACCCGGCAGCGCAACGATCAACAGCGCGCCGGCCGCAATCGTTCGTCCAAAAAGGGAGCCGGGGCTGACCATGGAACTGCACTGGGGCCGGGGAATTGCAACTGTCGCGACGAGCCGCTTCCCTTTAAGATGCTTGGCGGCGTCGACGTTGTCCAGTTCGACGAACCACGGGCGGCAAAGTCGCCCGCCATTTTCAGCCACTGCCCCCGCCTCGCCGCGCCCATGCAGGTACTCCTTATTTCGCTCGGCAGCATGGGCGACACGCTCCCCTTCGTCGCGTTGGGGCAGGCGCTGCTGGCCCGCGGCCACGCCGTTTCATTGATGGCCAACGGGCAATATCAGGCCTACATCCAAGAACAGGGCGTTCCATTTGTCGAGGGGCTCACGGCCGCCGAGTTTCAGGAGTACGCTCGAATCCAGGTCGATTGGACGTTTCGGCAATCATTGGAAGCGACCGGGAAGCTGTTGCTCGGGCAGTTGCGCAAAGCCTACGATTTTGTGGCCGAGCGCAGTCGGGACGGCCAGACCGTTGTCGTGGCGCAGGCGTATGCCCTTGGCGCGCGCGCGGCTCAGGAGAAGCTGGGGACGCCGCTGGCGACGGTGCACGTGCAGCCGCTGTGGTTTCGCAGCGCGTATAGTTCTCCCGTTATTCCGCAATGGTTGCCGCGATTCGTGCCGCAGGCGTTGGACCGCGTGCTCGACCTGGCGGTCGACGCCGGCCTGGGCCCGCCAGTAAACGCGTTTCGCGCCGAGTTGGGCCTGCCTCCGGCCAAGCGGTTGCTGAAGCACTGGTGGAACTCGCCCGATTTGGTTTTGGGACTGTTTCCCGATTGGTTCGACCCGCCGCAGCCCGACTGGCCGCCGCAGACGGTCCTAACCGGCTTCCCACTTTCTACGCGTGAGCCGCCGCCGCTGGCGCCCGATTTGGAAGCCTTCCTCTCCGCCGGACCGCCGCCGATCTTGTTCACTCAGACGTCGGTATCCAAGCAGGTTCGAACGTATTTTGCAGAGTCGGCGACGGCTGCGCAACAATTGGGGAGGCGGGCGATTTTTCTCACCCCGCACGAAGGCCAACTGCCCGAGGAGCTGCCGGAGGCAATTCGCCGCGAATCGTTCGTGCCGCTGGACGCCTTGTTGCCGCGGTGCGCGGCCCACGTACACCACGGTGGCATCGGCACGATCGCCCAGACCTTGCTGGCCGGCGTGCCGCAGCTTACTGTGCCGATGGTCAATGATCAGACCGACAACAGCTTGCGACTGCTGCGGTTGGGGGCCTCCAGCTACCTCAAGCCGGCGGACTACACGGCCGCCCGTGCTGGCGAGTCGCTGCGTCAGTTGCTCATGTCTGACCCGATCGCGGCTCGTTGTCGCGAATTGGCGCAGCGCTGCCGCCGCGAGGACTCGCTCTCGCGAGCTTGTGTGGCCATCGAACGGCTGGGGCAACGGTGACCGTCGAGATTTTGCCAGCCCCGTTCGCCAGGGCGCCCATTCAACATCCACCATGACACATCCTTTGAACTTTGGCGTCCTGGGTACGGCGCGGATTACTCCGCACGCCTTGCTGCGTCCCTCACAGAAACTCAGCGAGGTGAACGTCGTGGCCGTGGCGTCGCGTCGGGCGGGCGCCGCCGTCGGCTATGCCAAGAAGCACGGCATCCCAACGGTCCACGACTCGTACGAGGCGCTCTTGGCCGACCCGCAGGTGGAAGCGGTTTACGTTCCCCTGCCCAACAGCCTGCACCTCAAATGGACGCTTCAAGCGCTGCAGGCCGGCAAGCACGTGCTGTGCGAAAAGCCATTGGCCAACAACGCCGAAGAGGCTCAACAGATGACCGACGCCGCGGCCCAGGCGGGGCGTCTCTTGGCCGAAGCGATGCACTATCGCTATCACCCGCTTGCCGTCCGAATTCAGCAAATCTGCCGACAGTCGCTGGGCCGACTGCGACATGTGGAAATGTTCAACTGTTTCCCCATCACCAGCGGCAAGGACATCCGCTACGACTATGCCCTAGGCGGCGGTGGAATGATGGATCTGGGGTGCTACGCCGTCAGCCTATTGCGATGGATTGCCGGCGAGGAACCGACCGTCGTCCAGGCGACCGCCAAATTGGCCAACCCCAAGGTCGACCGTTGGATGGCCGTCGAACTGCAACTGCCCAGCGGCGCGACGGCCAAGATCACGTGCGCCATTTGGTCCTGGCCCGCCATGAAATCGGACATGACGGTCACCGGTGAACAAGGCGAACTAAAGATCGGCAACCCTTTTGCCCCGCACTTGTTTCATTTTCTCAAACTCAAAACCGCCGCCGGCGCCAGCAAGGAGCAACTCAAGGGCCTGGACTCGACGTATGACTATCAGT
This sequence comes from uncultured Pirellulales bacterium, assembly GCA_964461275.1. Lineage (GTDB taxonomy): Bacteria > Planctomycetota > Planctomycetia > Pirellulales > CAYNRE01 > CAYWTU01. The sequence continues at coordinate 5,289 of CAYWTU010000083.1, forward strand.
TGCGGGCGTTTCTGGCTGCGGCTCGAGGCGGACCCAAGCTTCTTACCGACGGCGCCGAAGCCGTCGCGAACATGCGCGTCATCGACGCCGCATACCTGGCCGCCGGCCTGCCGCGACGCGGCGACGTGTGATTATCAGACGGCATTTCATCCAGTCGCCTACAGGGGACTACATGATTCCTCGAAAACGGTCTGCGTATCGAACGGCGGCACTTATCACCCTGACCATGTACGGGTTGCGCCTTGCCGCTGCCGAGCCAACCGCCCTTCCTGTTCGACTGCGGGACCTCCCCTTGGAAATCGTCGGGGTCGACGTTACACCGCATGTCTGCTCGCGTCAGTTGCAGTATCGCCAACCGCCGCCGGTGCAATTGGGAGCGCTCGTTCGCGTCGTCTATCGCCACAGCGAACCTGCCGGCGCCTCTTTGCCGTTGCAGGTCAAGTTCAACCAGCGGCCGCCAGATGAATGGATGCAGTCGGGCGCCTGGTCGTGGCACGAGACACCCGCCAATCGCGGCAGCGACGCCAATCCATATGAGTTGGCGCCGGGCGCCGTGGACGTGTTGACGTTCAACGCCCCCGCGCACGAGTGGGGCGTTGGAAGTGAAGTTCAGGTGCAATGGACCAACGCCCGCAGCGGCGTGACGGAGTCGACCACGTTAGCCATCGTGCCGCGCACGCTGACGCTGTCGCACGTGGCGTTTCCGACAACAGACACCGAGGCGGAAATTCGCGGCGACGTGCCCGCCGGCATCGCGGACATCACGCCCGTTCAGGTCGTGGCGCATGTTGTGAACCGGGGCCATGCTTCACATCGCCTGGAGCGATTGCGGGTCTATGCGCCCGACCCCGATGGGCAGCAGGCTCAGGGCATGAGGTTGGTGGCCGAACGTGACGCCTCGCAAGGTTTCCGCTCAAGCGTCCAGATCCCGGCCAAGGGCCGTGGCTGGTTCTGGTGTCAGACTGGACCGCTGCCCTTGACGCATGGGCTGATTGAGTTGGCCACGACGTCGGCCGGCGGAGAGTCGCACTCGGCCTGGGCCCACTTGCGGCTGAAGGTCGATCGGTTCGACATCGGCGCCGGCTGGCTCGATATTCCCAGCCGCGAAGGGGTCGTGCCGTTGGCCCGGGAGAGCTATCTCAAACTGCTCAAACGGATGCACGTCAACCTGATTCACTGCGAACATGCCGCCGGGTATACGGACGCAGCCGGGCCCGATTCGCTGTCGGCTCGCTATCCGTTGCGGCTGATGAGCGGCTTCTCCGACCTGGCGAAGTTCAATTCTGACACCATGGCGCCGCGCGTACACGGCGTGGACGCCGTAGGCGAGCCGCAAATGGGGCTGGGGCCTGCGAAGACCTACTTAGCGCTGAAGCGGTACGACTCGGCGCGGTTCCCTACCACGGTAACGTTGTCCGAGGACGCCGGGTTTCGGCACTATGCCGGCCTGTCCGATTTTCCTCACTTCGACGCCTACCGCGTCACGGCGCCGGCGGCCGACTTATGGATGAAGTACAACCGCTGGGACGGCGCGAAGATTTTTTGGGGCGCGCCGCTGGAGGGCGTCGGCGAGATGACGCGCACTTTAAAAGCGCTTAGCCGGCCGGCGCCGATCGCCATTTGGTCACAAAACGTGCACGAAGGCTGGAACGGCATCGGCCGCAGGCGGCGCAGCCCCACGCCGGACGAGATCGCCATGCAAGCGTACCAAGGCCTGGCCAATGGCGTTTCCAGTTTGTACTGGTATTCGTTGCAATCGTGGTCGCTGCTCAAGTATCGCGACGCCATTGACGTCACCACTCGCCTGGGCCGCCAGATGCGGGCGATGTCCGACTTTTACGTGACGGGCGATTCCTATCGTCACGAGCGACTGGGCACGGACCAGCGACCCGAATTGGACCTGTCCAGTGTTGTTGGCCTTAGCACTGCGGCGCTGTTCGCTCTCGATTTGACGTACGATCCGGACAAGCAGTCGCAAGAATTCCGCTGGCGCGGACCGCGCAAAATTGACGTTGCGTTTGAATTGCCCGACTACTTGCGAGGTCCGTCGGACCTGTTTCGCGTCGACGCCGACGGCGTTCACGACGTCGCCTGGAAAGCGTCGGTAGACGGCGTGCAACTGCGCGACACGCTGGATCGGTTTGCAGTCTACCTGGTCGTGAAAGACGGCGCCGTGCGCCAGGAGATCGAGCGCCGATTGGCGATGCTGCAAGCCATGGAGACGTCTGTGCAGTTCGATCCGGCCGGCAGTGATTCCGATTTCCAGCGGCTGCTCAACGATCTAGGGTTCGAGCGCCTGGAAGACGTCGGGCCGCAGAAAGGACGTTGACGCAATCGTATTGGGCAGCACTAGCGATGCACATTCGGCGCCGCGGTGCGTCATGTTGTCAGCGGCAGCGGCGATGCGGCAAACGCGTCGTGTGCGGCGCGGGCGGTCGATTCGCCGTCGGCCGCCGGGCAGAAAAGCCCTCGAATCCGTGAACGGAGAATGACCCCCTTCTCCAGAAATTCAGGGAACAGCCGGTGCTCGAGCCGCCAACGTTCGCCCGGCTCTGGCGACATTCGGTCGATGCGAAAATCGGCAGGGAACACCAGTTCCGCGTACGCGACGCCCCGCGCCGGCCATTGCCAGAGCGTGCCGCCGCGGTCGGCGGGAGGCGTGAACGGGGCGGCGCCAACCGCCGCCAGATTCCGCCAGGCGTCGTCGTCACCCAGTCGGGAAACATTCGCTCCCGAGGCGACGGTCGAGCAAGCGACTTCCGGATGGCTGTCTAGGAGTTGCGTTTGCACCGAGACTTGCAACTCGATCAACGTGCACTGTGCGGCTGCGACGTCGTCGCCGGCCGGACCGTGCCAGCGCCAGTAGACCTCGACACGCGTGGGCCGCTCGGCGACCGGTTCGTACACCGCCACCAGGTCGTTGCCGCGAACCCAATGCTCGGACAGGCTCTGGGGATGAAAGGCGACCTCGGGCAAGTCGACCGCCAGCAAGGCATGGAACGGCAGCGAACGACCTTGAAAGGCGACTTCGGTCAGTCCCAGGTCGGGCCGCGAGAGATGGACAACAGCGCTAAGGTTGGGCTGAGCCAGCCGGGCTTGCAAACCATCGAGCTTCCACACGGCGTTCATAGGCATTTAGAGTCCAACAAACAACCTGTTCGATTCGCTGTAAACTACGGGACTTCGTGGGCGGTTGTCAGGTTGTTGGGCGGCCTCTTACATGCTGCTTGTAGCGGCCGCGCACCTTCAGGTCGGCCCGGCGCTGCGTGGCGGACGGGTTCGGAATAAAAAAACCCCGCCGCTCGCGAGAAGCGAAACGGCGGGGCCGGAACAGAGAAGAGGCCGAATGGAACTAACCCCTTACGGGAATAAAAACTCGCGGGCGTATGATTGTTTGCTATCACTGCCGCGATCATTCGCAACGGCAGCCGCCATCTGCCACGATCTTACCAATTCGTGAAGGCGTGTCCAGCATTTTTCCCAAAGCTCGCGTTTCTCCCCCTTGGTGTCGGTCGCTTGGGAGGTGGACAAAGGGCAAGTTTGGTAGACTTTGTGGCCGGTCGAACGAGAAAACCCACCTCCTCTTGCCCAAACTATCGCGATGGCTGAAGACCTGGAGCGGTTTCAAACGGTATGCGAGCGGGCCTGTCGAGCGGCGGGTGAAGTCCTGCAAAGTTGGGTGGGCCGATTTCAGGCTCAGGAAAAAGGCCCCAGCGACCTGGTGACCGAGGCCGATTTGGCCTCGCAACACACCGTTCAAGAGCACGTTCAGGCGGCGTTTCCCGATCACGGTTGGCTAGCCGAGGAGGCGGGAGGAGATCGGCCATCGGCGACGGGTTACCGCTGGATTGTCGACCCCTTGGACGGCACCGCCAACTTTGTTCACGGCTACCCCAATTATGCCGTGTCGCTGGCCCTGGAACACCGTGGCCAACTGCTGGTGGGCTGCGTCCACGATCCGGCCGCCAACGAGTGTTTTACGGCGGCGGCGGGACAGGGGGCATGGCTCAACGGCCGCCGGCTGTACACCAGCGGCGTCGCCGATCTAAGCCAGGCGATGGTCGCCGCTAGCTTTCCCGCCAAAGTGCCGCGTGGCGACCGGCTGATTGACGAGTTCGCCGAGATTCTCGTGACGGCCCAGGCAACGCGGCGAACCGGTTCGGCGGCGCTGAACCTGAGCTATGTCGCCTGCGGGCGGTTCGACGGCTACTGGGCCCGCGACAACAAGGCCTGGGACGTGGCTGCGGGAATTCTTCTGGTGCGCGAGGCTGGGGGCGTGGTCGAAGGAATCGAACGGCCCGACGTGCCGCTGGAACAGCCACAGCTCTTGGCAGGCGCCACGCCCGAGCTGGTCGCACAATTGCGTGCGGCTATTGGCCGGGCGGGCAAGTAGCCGCGTCGGAACATGGCAATTTTCTAATCTGCGATTTCGCCCGGCGCAAAAGAATCGGGGCCGGGAAGCTTGCGGCCTCCCGGCCCCGTGAGACATTCATCTCAATCCTCTGGCAAGCAGAGGTTGGTTAACTAGTTGCAGCTGCTGCAGCCGCCGCTCGCGCAACCGCCAGAGCTGCAACCGCCGTCGCTGGCGCCACAGCCACCGGCGCTGCCGCAGCCACCCGCCGGCACGCTGACCGTCTGGGCGACCATGTGGCAAACGCGGACGTCAACTTCCTTCTGCACCTGGACCGGAACGCACACGTTGTAGGTCGAGCTGCGCTCTTCCTGCACGGTGTCGTACTTGGTGACGGTGATGTCACGCGTACGTTGCTCCTGCTTGTTGACCGTCACGTTGTACGTATACGGCTGGTCTTCCCAGACGGTATTGCACTTCTTGACGGTGCGGGTGCGCTGCTCCTGCTTGTTGACCGTCACGTTGTACGTATACGGCTGGTCTTCCCAGACGGTATTGCACTTCTTGACGGTGCGGGTGCGTTGCTCCTGCTTGTTGACCGTCACGTTGTACGTATACGGCTGGTCTTCCCAGACGGTATTGCACTTCTTGACGGTGCGGGTGCG
>CAYWTU010000084.1:0-10250 GCA_964461275.1 uncultured Pirellulales bacterium
ACACGACGTGCGACGGCCAGACGGGGCGCAAAGGCTCCTCCATGTTTTGCGGCTCGTGCGATAGGAACCCCCAAGGCAAGAAGTATGTCCACTGCGTTCCATTCGATTCCGCTAATACATGCATGGAAAGCTCGCGTCGGTTTGACGCGACGTAATAATTCCAAAACGGCCAAAGCTGAACCGCTCCCAGGAGCAGTGGCGCCGCCGAAAGGATTACCACGCCGCGGCATCGCTCCCACCAACCCTCCGCCCAGTGCAGATAGACCCAATAGCTGATACAAAGCGGTACGGTCAGGATGAAGACATGCGGCGCCCCGGGTAATATCGCAAAGCTCGTCGTAACCGCGGATAACCAAATCGCCCATTTCCGACCGGACGTCGACTGGCCCACAAGCCACAAGCTGCACGGCAGCCACGCCAAGCCAGCCAAGAATGCCGGCGAACAATGCATCACCCGCATTCCCCAGCTGGTCATCGCCAGTGTCGCCGACAGGCTGGCCCCGAGACTTCTCGCGCCCAAGTGACGCGCCAAGGCATACATGCCTAGGCCGAAAATCAGGTAATGCAACGCTAAATACCACTCGGTGGCCTTCGGGTAGGGGTAGATCACGTACAGCCAAAACGGCGGATAGGCCATTCCGGTCTGCGACTCCGCGAACAGCGGCAAGCCTGCGGCCAATTGGTCGGTCCAAAAGGGAAACCAACCAGAGCGGATCGCTCGTCCGGCATAGATGCGGAGCGGGACGTCGAGAAACGCCGCGTCGCCCAAGTAGCTGTTTCCGTTCTCGGTCCACAAGGGGGCGGTAAACGCCAGCCAGGCCGTACATAAAACTAAACAACCCAGGCGGTGGTTTTGACACTTCAACTGCTGATTCACGTCACCAGCCCCTTCGTTACCAGCATGAATACGTCCTCCAGCGTCGGCTCGCGGTCGGCGAATGTCCGCAGCTTGACTCCCGCCTGCACCAGTTGCTCCAGCAGCCGGGCCACCGACGCGTCGTCCCCCGCCATCTCGACCGTCACCCGATGATCCTCGATCGCCAGGTCGAGCGTCTCAGCCTGGCTGCGGATCACCGACAGCCCCACGTCCATCCGCTCCAAAAACTGAATCTCCACTTGTCGATTGCGGCGAATCCGGCGATAGACGTCGGCAATGGGGCCATGCATCAGCAACTGTCCGCGCTCGATGATGCCGATGGAAGTGCAACAGTCGGCCAACTCCGTGAGAATATGGCTGGAGATCAGAATCGTCTTGCCCATCCGTCGCAGTTCCTTGAGCAAGGCCTTAACCTCCAGCCGCGCTCGCGGGTCCAGGCCGCTCGACGGCTCGTCAAGAATCAGCACGGGCGGATCGTGAACCAACGTTTTGGCCAGGCACAGCCGCTGCTTCATGCCTCGCGACAGCCCATTGACGAAATCGTCGCGCTTGTGAGTCAGGTCCAATAGCTCCAGCACGTCGCCGATGACCTGTTTGCGCCGGCCACGTGGGATCTGATACGCGACGGCGAAGAAGTCCAAGAACTCCCAGACCTTCATGCCGTCGTAGACGCCAAAATTGTCGGGCATATAGCCGATGCTGCGACGCACGTCGAGCGGCTGGCGAGCGACGCTGAAGCCGTTGACCACACCGTCGCCGTGCGTGGCTTTGAGCAGCGTGGCCAGAAATCGAATGGATGTGCTCTTGCCCGCGCCGTTGGGGCCGATGAAGCCAAACAATTCACCCGCCTCGATCTTCAAATTGAGCCGGTCGACGGCCACAAAGTCGCCGTACTTCTTGCCGAAGTCGATCAGTTCGATCATGGCGCCCCTTCTTCCGGCAGCACCTGCGGGACGAGCGACTCCATCCGCTCGACGTACGGACGCGCGTTGTCGTCGCGCACGGCCGGCGGCGACGCACCGGGCTGCAAGTGGGCGATCACGAGATTGGCCGCCCGCACCTGCGGCGGCGCGGGCTCGAAGCTGATGCCTTCGATCGGCGCCGCGGTCCAGGCCACAAGCCGCGTCTCACCTAGTTCCACATCGGCCGCAGCCAATCCATAAACCTGCTCCATCGGCAGCGGCGCGGCGCTGGGAACTGGTCCTTTGGACAAACTAAAGTCCAACGCGGCCGATTCGCCGGGCGACAGGCGGCCAATCCAGGCCGACCGACCGTCGCGAAACACCTGCGCGCCTTCCAACGTCAACGACGAGCCATTGACGACTTCGGTTGCGCCGTTTGCCAATTCAATGCCGCCGCCGACGTCCTGCATGTGCTCCGCGTGCAGAATTCCCAACGAGTTCGACGCCACCGAGAACCCTCGCAGCTCGGTCCGCTGACCGCGATACAGTTGGACTGCCGTCTGTGACGGCCCGGGCGCGAACCTACCGCCGTTTATCGGCAACGCCACGCCGTCCGAGCCGTCGAAAGAAACCGTGTAGCGAGTGGTCAACGAGGCGTATAGCGCCGTAAAGCGAGTGACGTGCGCCCGGGGATGCCCGCCGTGCAGTTCCACGATGCCCAACTCCGTCCGCGCGCGAGCGAAACCGATGTCCAATTGAGCCATTCTCGTCACCACCACCGCGCCCGCCAAGGCCACCAGGGGCACGGCCGCCCAGGCCCATTCGACTCTGCCGAGCAAACGAAACAGGAGCCAATTGGCCGGCACAATGATGAGTAAGTAGCCGCCCAAGAGCCGCAATACGAACCGCTGATCGGGAATTTCAATGCCCGCCGCGCTGTGCAGCGCCGACAGCGCTTCCGTCGCCAATGGGCCGCTGTCGTTCCACTGTGCCACCGGTGGGCCATAGGTCGGTTCTGAAAAGTCGGACGCCAGCTTTGGCAACGGCGGCGGGGTGACGCTCGGTTGCGTGACTTCCACCTTCAACGCCGCTGTCTTCGCAGCCAGTCCCGCGTCGCGACTGAAAATCCGCAAGCGGCTGACGCGCCGTGCCAGCCGCATGTCGCCCCGGGCCTCGGTATCGGACCAGTACAGGGGCGACGACCCGTCGTCGGCCGTGCGGTAGGTTCGTTTTCCGCGCCGCAACAAACAGCCGTTCCAAAAGCTATCGAGCCCGTCCCACGCCAACAGTTCGCGCTGCCCCAGGCTGAACCCGGTAGCGACCACCCGACCGCGCCCCACCCGGCGCTCCACCACCAGCGGTGATGCGACGCCTGCCAACGTCTCACTGGCGGGATGTGGAATCAACGTCACGCCGCTCCAGGGGCGAGACATCCGTAAGGCAACGCCCTCGAACGACCAGGCGGCGTTGAGGCTGGCGATGTCGTCGTCGGTCAACTCGCGGGCCGGCCCCGCTTCGGCCGGCAAAAAGTCATGAAGAAAACTTCCAGCCAATTGATCCAGCGTCACCGGCCCATTGATCACTAGTTGACCGCCGAAATGCAGCCAGTCAACCAGCGCTTCCTGTTGTTGTGGCGACAGCACAGCCGGGTCCAAGTCGTCCCACAGCGCCGCCGCCGTAGTTGTCCAATGCAGCAGGCTGGTGGGCAAAGGCGCCCGCCGATCGATCTGCGGCGCCTGCACGAAGTAATGGGTCATTTCCAAGGGGTCGAAAATGGCGTCGACGCAGGGCACGAACGTAGGCAGCGCCCGCAGATACTGATAACGATCGGGATCGCGCGCCAGCACCAGGAAATGAAACTGTTGCGGAAGCAGTTTGCGGAGCGGAAACGACTCGCGCAGCACGCTGCGGTTCTTGCCTGAAGGAGTCAGCCGCACGGCCAGCTCACCCGGCGGCCCGTTCACGTTGAGTTCTAGGATGGCCGGGGAGTGCAGCAGCAACTCAAAGCGCTTGACCTGCCCCTTGGGCAACGTCGCTGGCCGAGCGGTCTCCAAGCCAATCGTTCCGCCGGCCGGTCCCAAGTTGCCCTCCAGGCGCAGCTCGCCTTGAAAGTCCTGGTTGTGCGCCACTGCCTCCAGCGTGGCCGACGTCCAATGCCCGGGTTTCACCCGCACCTCGGCGGTGCTGGTGTTGTTGGGCAAGCTCGCCAGCCGTACGAACTCAAAGTCGGGTTTAGGCTTCGGCTTCTCGCCGGCTGCCTTGTCGGCATCCGCGTTGCCGCGCCGCGCCCATCCGCGACAACCGCCGCATCCGCCGGCGCCGGTCACCAGCAATGCCGCCGTTAGCAGCCACGTCAACGGCAACCAAGCAGAGGCGAAGAAGATGTTTGGCCTGTGGCTCATCGGCGCGCGGTTCGTGGTCGCAAGGGATGTCGTCCCAATGGAATCTTACGACAGTTCCCCGCGCCACGAAAGAAATGCGCCCCACAGACCCCAGATCGGACCGTGCTCGACAGTTGGACGCCACCACGCAACCTGCCGATGGCCTGCAGAGTTCCCATTGATTCCGGCGAATCGAGCAGGGGCGCCAGTTGGGCGGCGGGCGTGAATTGGCCAAGTTGCTCTCGGCCGGCAATTCGCGACAATGGTTCTCGCTTGGCTGCGGTCCGCCCCATTCAGCCGAGCGCGTGTTTTAGCGTCCAACAAACAACCTCCTAGGGTGCGCTGGAATCAACGGAAGTTCGGGGGCCGTTGTCAGGTTGTTTGGCGGCCTCTCACTTCCATTGTCGTTAAGGGTTGTCCCATGTTTCGCATCGCGTTGCAGGTTGCTATTGCCGTTTCGCTGTCGGTCGTTTGCAGGGCCGACGACAACTGGACGCACTTCCGCGCCGGTGGCGCCGGGGCGGTGACCGCCGGCGACTTGCCTCAGAAGTGGTCGGACACCGAGAACGTGCTTTGGAAGGCGGACGTGGCCGGCCGGGGCTGGTCGTCGCCGGTGGTTTGGCAAGACCGCGTATTCTTAACCACGGTGGAAAATGAAGGAGGCGGCGAGGAGCAGAAGAAAGGCTTGTACCTCAAAGGGGAACGCCCCGAGCCACCCAAGACGGTGCACCACTGGAAGATTCTGTGCCTGGACTTGAACACCGGCAAGAAAACCTGGGAACGCACCGTTCACGAGGGCGTGCCGCAAAGCAGCATCCACCTCAAAAACACCTACGCTTCGGAAACCGCCGCCACCGACGGACAGCGCGTGTACGTGTACTTTGGCAACGTCGGCGTGTACTGTCTGACGGTCGATGGGGCGCCGGTGTGGGAGAAGCGGTTGCCAGCCTACAAGACCAATGCTGGTTGGGGGACCGGGGCCTCGCCCGTACTCGACGGCGATCGGCTGTACGTGCTCAACGACAACGAGGAGCAGTCGTCGCTCACGGCATTTGACAAGCTCACGGGCGACATCAAATGGCAGACGACGCGCGACGAGAAAAGCGGTTGGTCCACGCCGTTCGTTTGGCACAACGCCCAGCGGACGGAGATTGTGGCTTCGGGCTCGGGCCGCGTCCGTTCTTACGACCTATCGGGTAAGCCGCTGTGGGAACTGGGCGAAATGTCGGGCAACGCCATTCCCACACCCTTCACGCACCAAGACTTGCTGTATGTCTGCAGCGGACACGTGATGGGCAAGGTCAAGCCGCTCGTGGCGGTCAAACCGGGCGCGACCGGCGACATCACGCCCGACAAGGGCGCCGATCGAAGCGAATTCGTGGCCTGGCGCCAGCCGGTGGCTGCCCCGTATCAACCGACGCCGGTTTTGTACCAGGACCGCATCTACGTCCTGTTGGATTCCGGCGTGATGGCCTGTTACGACGCCGCCAGCGGCAGCGAGATTTTTGGCAAGACACGCGTTCCCAACGGCCGCATGTTCACCGCTTCGCCGTGGGCGTTTGACGGCAAGGTATTCTGTCTGAATGAGGACGGCGTGACGTTTGTGGTGCGGGCGTCGGACAAGTTCGAATTGATGTACGAAAACAAACTGGCCGAGGACGACATGTGCCTGGCCACACCGGCGCTAGTGGGTAACAAGCTGCTGATTCGCAGCTCCGTCCGGGTTTATTGCCTGCAACAAGGGGCCCGCGTCGCGGCGAATTGACGCGGTCCGCCACAGTCCAGCGCGATTTTCTCTCGGCGCCCGGCGCGAAAGAACCTACGTCGCCGTCTTGATCTCGCCCGGTTCCTCGTCGCCGAACAGGTCCTGCGTCAGCCGCAGTAGGGCCCAGTCCAATTCCGTGCCGCCCAGCAGCGAATCGACGGCGCCGTCGTCGAGCACCGTTGCGCCTGGTTGCAAAAATACGTTGCCATTGTTTCGCGGACCGACCCCCGCGCCCGACAGGTTGGCTACGCGCTCGTGGTAGGTTCTCCCCGAGAGCCATTCGCTTTGCAGATAGAACACGGCGGTGGACAGCGATGGGCCGAAATTCAAGGCATCGGCCACCAGCACGTCGTCGTCGCCGCCGGCCTGCAAGTTGTCGGCGCCCTGGTGGCCCAGCAACAGGTCGCGGCCGGCCCCTGCCAGCAACGTGTCACCGCCGTCCACCGCCTGCGTGCCGCCCAGCAGAATGTCGTGCCCGTCGCCGCCGTCCAAAAGGTCCGCTAGATAACCGCCCACCAATACGTCGTCGCCGGCGCCTCCGTATAGTTCCGCCGCTTGTTGCAAGAGGAACTCGGCCACCAGCGCGTCGGCGCCGCCGTAGCCGTGGGCGATCACCTTGCCGGTGACACCGGTGACCGTCGTGAGGCGGTTGACGGGCACGAGGTTCTCGAATTGCACCAGCAGCGACACAGCCGACGGCCCCGGGGCAACGAAGAAGAACGCCCCGTCGACGCCCGGCGTGCCGCCCCAAACGAGGTCGGTTAGGGCCGGGTTCTGGGCATTGGGGCGCAACACATAGTCGGTGACGGTGACGGTCGTGGAAACCGGCAAGCTCTGTCCGCCGTCTTTATCGGCGGCCCGGATGGCGACGTTGTAAGCGCCCGTCGCGGCGAAGGCGTGAAACGCGGTCACCCCGCTGGCCGGACCGACGATCGTTTCATCGGTGGCGCCGTTGCCGTCCCAGTCAATGGAATAGGTCATGTTGGCCGCGGCGTCGACGCTGCTGACGTCGGTGGCGGAAAGCTGAAACGCCAACGTCTCGCCGCGATAGGCGGTGGCCGACGCGCCCACGGCTGCGACCGGCGCGACGTTGCTTACCGTCACCTGAAACGTCTCGCTATCGCTTTGCGCCGGCGAGCCATTGTCGGTTACGATCACGGTGACGCTCACTGTTCCGGCAAAGTTATCATCGGGCGTCCACTGAAACAGGCCCGACGTGGGGTGGATGGCGGCGCCGGCCGGCGCGCCGGGGCCCAGGCTGTAGGTGAGCGTCGTGCCTGGATTGGGGTCGTTGGCGGCGGCCGTCAGCGTCAACAAATTGCCCTCGTCGACCGCCTGGTTGCCGATCACGTCGAGCACGGGCGGCAGATTGGCGCCCGATTGCACGTTGAGCGCGTACTCGCCCACCCCTGCGGCCGCATTGACGCGAAAACGATACGTGCCGCCGGTGGGCGCGGTAAATGTCAGCAAGGCGTTTCGTCCGTCGCCGGCGGAGTTGTCGTCGGTGGCCAGTTGTACGCCGGTGGGACTGTAGACGTACAGCCGCGGGTCGAGCGTGTTGGCCGGCAAGACTCCGACCGCGTCTAGGGGCGTGCTGGTGCTCAACGTCACCACCTGACCGGCCGTCATAGCCAACCGGTAGTAATCGTCGGTGTCGTCGGGCTCGGGCCGGTTGGCGCTCGCCACAACCTGGCCGCTGAGTTGATAGTCGAGCACCAGTCCGGTGGTCGGTTCAACAAAGCTGCCCGACGAGAAGATGGGAATCGTCAACTGCACGGTGGAGGTCAACGTTTGCAACAGCGCGGACGACGCGCTCTGGTTGTTCGACGTGATCCCCGCCAGCGGCTGGGTGCCGGAGAGCAGGCCCAAGGCGTCGTATTCGAACGTGCCGGAGGTGAACTCGACCCCCAGCGAGTTGGCGCTGAACTGGCCGGCGGCGTTGACCGCAAGCGTGCCGGCGCTGGTCACGTCGCCGGTGGCGTTGCGCACAGCGGCCACTAGATCGAGTCCGGGCAACAGCGGCACCTTGAGGGCGAAGTCGGCCGCGGCATTGCCCGGTTGGTACAGTCCCGTAAGCTGCTGGGGGTCGAGCAGGCTGCCCCCCGGGAAGCGAATCGTGCCGCTCCCCAGGACGGTGGCCAACGTGCCTGTAAAGCTGGTGGTGTTGCTGCCGGGTTGTTGCGGCTCGATCGGTATGCCTTGCAAGGCGCCGCTCAGCGTCAGCGACGACTGCGCCGAGTCGATGGCGAACGTCACGTTGCCCAACAGCGGCGTTGGGACTGCCGTGACGTATCCCAGGACGCGCTGGGCCGAACTGAGGAATTGGCCGCTGGCTTGCGTGTTGTTGGCCTCGAAGCTGTAGTCCAGGTTGCGCGTCACCACAAGCGAATAATCAACGTCTCGATCGCCGGACACGCGAGCCAGGTACGTCCCGCTGGTGGGAACTATGAACCCGCGGATTCCGCGAGAGACGTTGGTGAAACCGCTTGCGCCAGTGGCCTGCAAGGCGCCCGTGGACGTAAGCAGTTGCAGATCGAGTGCGCCGGACTCGAGGCCCGTCAGGCCCAATGAGACGGCCTGCCCAGCCACAAGCGAAAAGCTGTAATAGTCGGCGCCGGCTGGGCCTTGCGGATAGTCGAGCGTGGCGGTGAGTTGGCTGAACCCCAAATTGCCGACATTTGCGTTCGGCGTTACCGAGACGTTTACCACGCCATCGGCCGTGACCGCGCTGAGCTGTGATTGTGTCAGGTTGAGCGTTGCCGACACCGGCAACCCGGCGGCCCCACCGGTGACGAATACGTTGCCCAGCGCGATGCCTTCCACGCTGACGGTCAGGTACTCACTGGTGGAGTCCAAATCGCCCACAGCGGTCAGCGTCAAAGTGCCGGCGGCCGACGGGGCGGCGGCGCCGGCAAATGAAAGCGAAACGACGTTGGGCGAGAACAGCGTGCCGTTTTGCGTGAGCGTGGCGCGGTAGTTGTTGCGATCGGTTGTCCCCAAGGCCGCCAGCCGATCGCCGCCGCTGAGCGCGATGCTGGCGGCCGAGAGGTCCTGTGCCGTGGCCAACGCATCGTTGCCTGCGCCTCCCAGCGATTCCGCCTCGCGGAGGGCATTCAAGTTGGCGTTGAGCTGAAAGCCGGTGTCGATGGTGCTGGTCAACTTCCACTGAACGTCACCGCCCGCCGGAGGCGTCCAATTCTGAATCACCGCCGGTAGCCCTGGGGCAGGCGAGACGGCGGTAATTAGCGCTGGCCCGCCGCTCGAAACGCTCAGGGTGACGATGGCCGCCGGTTGGTCCGGCCGCACCGCCAACGTCAGCGTTTGGCCCACGGCCAGCGGCGCGATGTAGGTCGCCCCTTCGGCGCCGGCGAACAAGTTGCCGGCGTCGCTGAAGGAGTCGATCAGGCTGCCGCGGGAATTGGCTCGCTGCCACTCGACGGTGGGCTTGTCGAGCGTGAAGGTCCGCACGAAATCGCCCCCCGCGGCGCCGTTGGCGTCGCCGTCCAGGGCCGTGCCAAAGGGATCGGCCAGCCCCGACGCCTTGGCCGTAAAACGGTACCGCCCCTCGGGCAGCGACGGCAAGGAGAACACGACGTCGTTGGTGGCGATTTGATAGTTCGCAAGTTGCGTCAGGGCGATCAACTGATCGTCGCCGTTGTCGAAGACTCCGTCGACACCGTCGCTGCGCAGCTCCCAGTTGGCCAGATGGTTGACCGTGCCGGGGTCGTAGACTCCCCGCATCTCGACCGTAATCACCGCCGGCTCGTCGGCGATGGTCATCCCGTCGGTGGGCATCTCGCGCAGCCGATCGATCCGCGGCGCGGCCAGCGTCTCGGTCAGCGCCCGAAGCGAATTCGCTCGGCCACTGCCCAGCATCCCGGCGTAGAGTGGATTGAGGGCGTCGATGTTGTCGGCCGTGCCGACCAGTTGGGCCGCCACCTGGTCGCGGGACCAAGTGGGATTTTGCGACCAAATGAGCGCCGCCGTTCCCGCCACGTTGGGTGTGGCCATGCTCGTGCCGGTTTTGTAACCGTAGGCGTTGCCGGGGTTGGTTGCCAGGATCGAGGTGCCTGGGGCGGAAATGTCGATGCCGTCGCCGTAGTTGCTCGAATTGTTGCGGAGGTCGGCGGAGGTGGTGTTGGCCACGAACAGCGTCGTGCCATAGTTCAATCGCGAGGCGTTCAGCTCGTTGTTGTTGCCGGCCGCGTTCAGGTGCAGCCCGCCTGCGTCGTACATGTATTGTAAGCCGGCCTCGTAAATCGGATCGCCGGTGAACCCGTCCACGTTGTAGCTGGTGGAGATAATCTTGGCGCCATTGTCGACGG
>CAYWTU010000085.1:0-10196 GCA_964461275.1 uncultured Pirellulales bacterium
CGCGCGTGAACTGCCGGCGGGCCCATGGTTGATCTGCGCCGATGAGACCGCCCGCGTGGCGATGGCCGTTGTCGAGCGTCTGCGCACGGCGGGCCAAAAGGTGCTGGTCGTGTTGCGGGGCCGAACGTTTGCCGCGGGGGACGGCTGGTTCGAGCTGACGATCGACCAGCCCGCTGAATACGACCGACTGATTCGAGAACTGGCGGCGCGCTCGGCGACGCCCGCGCGGATCGTCCACCTCTGGTCGCGGACGTGCAGCATGGGTGTGCCCGATCGTTCCGACCAATTTCAAGCCGATCTGACCGCCAGCCTTCGCAGCGCGGTTTACCTGGTGCAGGCGTGGAAGCGTGCGCTGCCCGAGCGGCCGCTGGAGCTGTGCGTGGTCACCACCGGCGCCCAGCCGGTGTCCGTGGAGCAGGTCACGCGTCCGCTGGCTGGCGCCGTGTGGGGCTTCTTGCGAGCCGTCGATTGCGAATGTTATCCAGTGACGTGCCGGGCCGTCGAGCTATTGGACGACGGCTCGGCCCGCGCCGATGCGCTGGCCGCAGCGCTGGTCGACGAGTTGTCCCATGTGCGTCGCGAGGCTGAGGCGGCCCGGTCGGCCACGCGGCGCTGGACGTCGGCTCGGCGGCGCCTTACTTTGCCGGCCCAAGGCCCATCGTTGCTCTCAATGGGAGGCGTGTACCTCATCACGGGCGGGCTCGGCGGGATCGGGTTGGCGGTGGCGGAACACCTGGCCAGGAATTGGCGAGCCAGGTTGGCGCTGTTGGGGCGTCGCGGCGAACTTCCGGCCGCCGCCGCCGCGACGTTCGCGGAACTTGGGACTGAGGTTCTGACATTGCCGGCGGACGTTGCCGACCAGGCGGCGATGGAGCGGGCCTTGTCAGCCATCGAGCGACGCTTTGGCCGGTTGGATGGAATCGTACATGCCGCGGGGGTCATCGAGTCGGCGCGGTTGACCGACATGACGGCGGAGCATATCGAGCGAACGCTGGCGCCCAAGATTGCCGGCGCCGTGGTGCTGGACACCTTGACGCGGCGGTTCCAGCCGCGATTTCTGGCGCTGTTTTCATCGCTGGCGGGGTTGGACGGCAACGTGCTGCAAACCGACTACTCGGCAGCGAGCCGATTCTTGGACAGTTTTGCCCACTGGCGCACCGCACAAGGCTTGGCCACGCGGGTGATCGACTGGCCCACCTGGGCCGACGTTGGGCGTGCCGCCGATGTAGCACATGGGCTTGCGCCGCATGAGACTTTGCCTTCAGCCGTGGGGCTGGAAATTCTAGAGACGGCCTTGCGACAACAGCCAGTGCAGTGGATTGTGGCGCCTCCCGAGGCGCCGCCGCAGGAACTCGCAGACCATCCCGCCGCGCCCGCCGTGTCCCCGGGCACGACTGCCCCCGCCGCGCTGCAGCGGTCCATGGAGGAATACCTGCTCGGGCGAATGGCCGACTCGCTCGAGGTCCCGGTGGCCACTCTCGACGCCGCGCGCGGCGTGGTCGACCTGGGTGTCGACTCAATCTTGGCCGCATCGCTGGCCCGACAGTTGGCACTCGACCTGGGCCGGCCGGTACGGCGCACAGCACTGTTTGACTTCGCCACCATCGAGCGCCTGGCCGGACACCTGTGCCAAACCGAACCAGAGGCGTGCGCTCGGCTGCTTCAAGCATCGCCGTCATCGAGCGCGGCGCTGGCACAGGCGCCTGCCAGCGCTAAATCGAGCGTGGATGCATCAGGTACGACCACCGTACACCGGCCGGACGCCGGCAACCCGATTGCCGTGGTGGCCATGGCCGGCCGCTTTGCCGGCGCGGAGAACCTGGACCAGTACTGGCGAGCGCTCATTGCCGGGACCGACCTGGTGCGCGAGGCGTCGGCCGACCGCTGGGACATCGCGGACGGCGCAATAGGCGATCGCGCGGTGGACGCTTTGTCGAAATGCTACGGCGGCTTCCTCGGCGAATTGGACCAGTTCGATCCCGACTATTTCCACATTTCACTTCGCGAGGCACAGGCCATGCATCCGCAACAGCGCGTGCTGTTGGAGGTCACGGCCGAGGCGCTCGAGCGATACGGCTATGCCGGGCGGCGATTGGCCGGTAGCCGGACCGGCGTGTTCGTGGCGGCAGCGCCCACGGCGCCGTCCTTCCAACAACTGGCCGCCGACCCGACCCATCTGGCCACAGGCCAGGCGCCGGCCATGCTGGCCAATCGCCTGTCGTATTGGCTCGACCTGCGCGGGCCATCGCTGGTGATCGACACCGCCTGCTCCTCGTCGCTGGTGGCGTTGCATCTGGCCGTTCAAGCTTTGCGGCGCGGCGAGATCGATCAGGCGCTGGTGGCCGGCGTGCAGGCAGGCATGCCCTTGGGCCAGTATCGGGCCCTGCACCGAATTGGGGCGTTGGCCGTCGGGGGGCGTTGCCGCGCGTTCGATGACGCGGCCGACGGCTATGTGCCGGGCGAAGGGGCGGGCGTTGTGCTGCTCAAGCCCTTGGCGCAGGCGCTGGCCCAGGGAGACGAGGTGCTGGGAGTGATCCGCGGCAGCGCGGTGGCGCATGGCGGTTTGGCGGCCGGGCTGACGGTGCCGCGGGCCGAAGCGCAGGCCGACGTGATTCGGGCGGCGCTGGCGGACGCCGGCGCGGCGCCAGATTCGATCCAATGCATCGAGGCGCACGGCACAGGCACGGCCCTGGGCGACCCGATCGAGTTGATGGGCATCGACTTGGCGTATGGGGAACGGACCAAGCGGCGGCAATTTATCGCCTTGGGAAGCGTCAAAAGCAACCTGGGACACCTGGAAGCTGCTGCCGGCATGGCCGCGCTGCTCAAGACGCTTTTGGCCATGCGTCACAAACAGCTTCCGGCCACGCTCCATCTGCGGCGGCCCAACGGCGCGATCGACTTTGCCAGCTCGGTTTGCTACGTCTGCGATCGCATGCAGCCGTGGCCCGCCAGCCCTGGTCCGCGGCGAGCAGGCGTGAGCGCGTTCGGATTTGGCGGCGCCAATGCCCACCTCATCTTGGAAGAATCGCCCCAGGCCGCCGCCGTTCGTCGGCCCACCGCTGGCCCCGAACGTAGTGCCCACGTCGTCGCGCTTTCCGCCGCCAGCCCCGAAACGCTGCGCGACTTGGCCGGGCGGCTGGCGGAACATCTGCGGGATCACCCCCAAACAGCGCTGGCGGACATCGCCTGGACGCTCAACGGTGGTCGACCCGAATGTGAACATAGGCTGGCGGCGGCGTCTTCCGACGCATTCGAACTGCGCGACGCATTGGCGGCGTTTGCCGCTGGAGAGATGTCGCGCTCGGCCTGGCCGGCATTGCGCGCCGGTCGGAATATCGGCAGGCGGCGGCCGAAAATCGCCTGGCTGTTCACCGGCCAAGGTTCACAGTCGACCGGCATGGCACGCCAACTGCATGAAACCGAACCGCGGTTCCGCGCGGCGCTGGCTCAGTGTGCGGAGTTTCTGCGCAGCGAGCTCGACGTGCCGCTGGCCGATCTCTTGTACGAGCCCGCGCTGGCCGACAAACTCGGTCAGACTCGATACGCCCAGCCGGTGCTGGCAGCCGTCGAGTGGTCCTTGGCCCAAACTTGGCTGGCCTGGGGCATCCGTCCCGACGCTCTGCTGGGGCACAGCCTGGGCGAGTATGTGGCGGCGGCCGTCGCTGGTGTGTTCGCCCCCGCCGACATGTTCCGGCTAGTGGCACGGCGGGCCAAATGGATGCAGGCCTTGCCCAGTGGAGGCGGCATGGCAGCCGTCGGCGCCGGCGCTGAGCGGCTAGCGGCGTTGCTGGCCACGGCGCCTGACGTCTCCATTGCGGCTCACAACGCGCCGTCGCAGACGGTGCTCTCCGGCCCGCGGGCGTCGCTGGCGCGGTTGGCCCAGAGTCGCGACTGGCAGGGACTGTCGGTTCACATGCTCGACGTGTCTCATGCGTTTCACAGCTCGCTTGTCGAACCGATGTTGGCCGCCCTGACGGCCGAAGCCCGCACGGTTCCGCACGCGGCGCCCGCGTTGCCGCTGGTTTCCAACCTCACCGGCCAACTGCAAGTGGGCGAGGGACCTGGCCCCGCATACTGGGCGCGCCATGCCCGACAAGCCGTACAGTTTTCGGCGGGTATGCAAACGCTGTTGGCAATGGGGTGCAATGTTTTCCTGGAAATCGGTCCCCGGCCGACGCTCGTAGGACTAGCGCGGCAGGCGGGTTTGCCGGCAACGACCGCCACCGTTCACTCGCTGGCGCAGGGCGCCGACGACTGGCGGACGATGACGACGGCTTTGGCCGAACTGTGCGCCCTTGGGGCCGCCGTCGATTGGGCCGCCTTCGACGCGCCGTGGTCCCGCCGCCGCCTCGCGCTGCCCACCACGCCGCTTAGGCGGCGTTCGATGCGGATCGACTCGGAAGCTGCGGCGCCGGCGCCTGCGATTCGCGCCGTGCAGACAACGAGCGGCGATGGTTCCGCAATGGACGAGCCAAACAAGCCCATCTTGTGGCAACGCACCTGGCGGCCGGCGCCGTTGGCGGCCCCGCCGCGCACGTTGCCCGATGGCGTCTGGCTGCTCCTGGTGGACGGTCAGCGCGAGGCTGACACGCCGATCGCGGCCGCCCTGGCGGCGCGATTGCGCAGGGCGGAACTGCAATCGGCCGAAGTGCGGTTGGATCAACCGTTCACCGGTTGGACCGACGCCGGCTGCGGCTGCGATGTGACTGACTCCCAGCAACTCCAGCGGTTGCTGGCGGCGCTCGACGAGCAACGGCTCGCGATCGCGGGGACGATCGTGCTGGCAGGTCACCAACCAACGCGGACGCTCGAAGGAATGCAGGCTGAACTTCGCGCGCTGCACGCCGACCTGACGCGCTGCTTGGGAGGCGCTGTGCGGCTGTTCCAGCATTTGGTGGATCGGCAGCCCAGTGCAGCGCCCGAATGGTGGTCGATTGGCCTGGCCGCCGGCAGCCACGCGCACCCCGAACCGACAGATCCTTGCGCGGCGGCGATGGCAACGCTGACGCGGATCGTCCCGCAGGAATTTCTCGGCGCGGTAGCGCGGTCAGTTGACCTGCCTCTGGACGATCTCTCTCGCGACGACGCGGTCGAGACGATTCTCGGCGAGTTGCTGGCCGAGAGTTGCGATTCCGAAGTGGCCTACCGAGGCCGGTCGCGGCTCGTACCCGGGGTGACGCCGTGCGAGGCCCCGCCGCCGCAGGTCGCATTGCCGGTCCGCGCCGGCGGCGTGTACCTGATCACGGGCGGGCTGGGGGACGTGGGCCGAGCCCTGGCCGGCTGGCTCGTCGCGGCGGTGGCCGCGAATGAAACTCCAGAGAACCAAGGCGCACAGGGACACGCAGGCGGCGGGACTTTGGCGCGGTTGGTCTTGGTCAACCGCACGCCGCTGCCCGATGAATCGACGTGGGACGAGTTGTTACAGCGTACCTCGCCCGATGATGTCGCGGTGCTGCGCATTCGGGCCGTGCAACGGCTGCGCTCCGCCGGCGCCGAAGTGTGGCTGGCGACGGCCGACGTCGCCAATCCCGCGGCTATGGACGAGCTCCTGCGCAAAGTCCGCGCACGCTACGGTCGATTGGACGGCGTGATTCATGCGGCGGGCGTCCTCCGCGACGGCCTACTGTGGCAGCGCACCGAAGCTTCTTTAGTCGACACGCTACGGGCCAAGACACTGGGAACGTGGGTTCTCGACCGTCTCACGCGGCGCGACCCGCCAGCGCTGTTTATGGTTTGCTCGTCGATGTCGGCTTGGCAAGGGGGCGCGGGTCACGCCAGCTACGCGGCAGCCAATGCCGCGGCCGCCGCGCTCGTCGAAGCTCGCCGCGCGACCGGACGGCCCGCGCTCGCGGTCCATTGGGGCCCCTGGGCCGGCACCCGCGCAGCCGAACTGCCGCACTACCGCGCAGCGCTGGCGGCGCAAGGCATTCAATCGCTGTCGCAGTCCGAGGCGCTGGCGGCCCTCGAGTGCGCCCTCGTCGACGGCGGTACGCAATGGGGAGTATTACGGACCTCGGCGCCGGTCGATGAGTCGCATCGGTTGCAAATTGCAGTTCGGTCCGCGGCGAGTGAAATCGAAACTCAAGCGGCATCCGTCTCAGCCCAACTGCGCTCGTTGGCGCCACTCGATGGCATGCTTCAGCAAATCTGCGGCACATATGTCGCCGGCTGGCTGCGAGAGGGCCTGGGCCGTGCGGCTACGTTCACGCTCGATGACGTGCTGCGCTCCACGCAGGTGGCGCCCATTCGCGCCCCACTGGTCCAACGGCTGCTGAATCTGCTCGTGGCAGCGGGTCGGCTCGAACAGCGCGGCGAGGTGTACCAGGCGGTGCAGGGCATGAACGTCGATGACACCGCCGAGCTGCTGCGCGTGGCCCGACGGCAATTCCCCGCGCAGGCGCCGCTGTTGAACGTGCTCGAGCACAGCGGGGCGGCCCTGGGCGACATCCTGGCCGGCCGGCGTAGCGCCGTGGAGACGCTGTTTGCAGGCGCCTCGGCCGATGCGCTCGAAGGACTCTACGCCGGTTCGCCTGTGGTCCGGCTATTGGGCGACGCCGTCGGCGCCGCCGTCGCGAAGTTGGCCAAATCCACAGGTCGCGGGCGACCGCTGAGGATTATTGAGCTCGGCGCCGGGTCTGGAGCCACGACGCGCCGCGTGTTGGACCGGCTGGCGGACGAACCGGTGGAGTACACGCTGACCGACGTCTCGCCGGCGCTGGCGCGGCGGGCCGCCGACGCCTTCCTCGACCGGCCCACCGTCCGTACCGCCCAGCTCGACATCGAGCGCGATCCGGTTGCGCAAGGCTTCATCGCCGGAGGCTATGACGTTGTGCTGGCGGCCAATGTGTTGCACGCCACGCGCCGGCTCGACGAAACGTTGGCGCATGTCGGTCGCCTCCTGGCGCCGGGAGGGGTGTTGGCGCTTGTCGAGTCGGTCGCCACGCCGCCGGTCGGTTGGCTCACGTTCGGCTTGACCGACGGCTGGTGGCGGTTCGAAGGCGACGCCACGCGGAGCGATGGCCCGCTGTTGGACGCGGCGGGTTGGTCGGCAGCGCTGGTGCGTCACGGTTTTCATGACGTTCAAACACTGCCGGCACGCGCCGACTTGTCCGAGCTGGAACAGCGATTGATCCTGGCCGAGCGGCGCCCAACGAAATCGCTCGACGGTGGGCGCCTGCACCGCACCGAAACCGCGGTGTTGCAGGCGCGGCCAACGGCGACTTCCGTCGTCGACGAGCGAGTTGGCGATCAGCCGGCTATCGATGCCGCGCGCCTCGTCGCGCGCGAGGAATTGGGAGCGGTGCTGCGCTGCCCGCCGCAAGAACTGTCCACCGGTCGGACGTTTCAAGATCTGGGGCTCGATTCGATCCTGGCCTTGGAATTCTTACAGCGATTGCATGCTCGTCTGGGATGGGCGGGCCTGACGCCCGGCGTGCTGTTTGCACATCCCAGTCTCGACGAGCTGGTGGAGCACTTCGTTTCTCGGCAGCGCTCGGTCGACAAGCCTTCGCTGCACCGCAGCCGGCCGCGTACCCGCGACATCGCCGTCATCGGTTATGCCGGAAAGTTCCCAATGGCCGACTCGGCCGAGGCATTCTGGCAGTGTCTGGCGAAAGGTCGCAACCTAGTCGGCCCCTTGCCTGCCGACCGACGTAGCTTGGCCGCCGGTTATGACAAGGCGGCGGCAACCTGGACCGACGCCACCGCGCCGCAAGGCGGTTTTCTGGCGCACATCGATCAATTCGATCCGCTCGAATTCCATATTTCACCGGCAGAAGCGTGCGAGATGGACCCCAGGCAACGACTCTTTCTGGAGACCGCCTGGCGGGCGCTGGAGCACGCCGGGCACGCCGGTAGGAGCTTGTCGGGGACGCGAACCGGCGTGTTTGTTGGCGTCGGGCCACAGGATTATTTGAGTCAAGTGGCCCCGCACGAGCTGTCGCAGTACGCCGCCACGGGCACAACCCCTTCGGCGCTGGCTAGCCGCATCGCATACTTGTTGGACTTTCACGGACCGTGCCTGGCGATCGACGCCGCGTGCAGCTCGTCTCTGGCGGCCCTGGCGCTGGCGGTGGACAGTCTGCGCAGCGGTCAATGCCAAGCGGCGCTTGCCGGCGGCGTGCATCTAAACCTGCGGCTGGGGAGCCACGTCGTGTTTGACCGCTTGGGCGCCTTGTCGCGCTCGGCCGCCTGCCGGACGTTTTCGGCGCAGGCCGACGGTTTCGTACCGGGCGAAGCGGTGGGCGCCGTGCTGCTCAAGCCGCTCGAGGCGGCGCTGGCTGCGGGCGACCACGTGTACGGCGTCATTGCAGGCGTAGCGATCAACAACGACGGACGGACCAATGGCCTGACGGCGCCCAATCCGGCGGCTCAGCGCGACGCGATCGTGGCCGCCTGGCAAGACGCCGCCCTCGACCCAACGACGCTCGACTACGTTGAGGCCCATGGCACCGGCACGCCGCTGGGGGATCCGATCGAGGTCGAGGCGATCGGCGAAGCGATGCGGCGATTCACCAACCGCCGACAGTTCTGCCGCATCGGTTCGGTGAAGTCCAACCTAGGTCATTCCGAAGCCGCTGCAGGTGTGACGGGCCTGATCAAGCTGCTCTTGGCGCTGGAGCACGGGCAGTTGCCGCCGACTCTCCACTTGACGGCGCCCAACCTCCACATTCGCTTTGAAGATTCGCCGCTGGCGGTCAACGATCGGCTGACCCCTTGGCGGCGCGGCGACCGGCCCCGCCGCGCGGCCTTGAGCGCGTTCGGTTTCAGCGGCACGAACGTGCATGTTGTGCTTGAGGATTTCCCCTCCGACACCGCTGCCGGCATCGAACCGCCCGGGCCTCAAGTGTTGGTGATCTCCGCTCGCAGTGCCCAGCAGCTGCGCGCCGCAGGCCGCGACCTGGCCGAATACCTTGCGTCCGGTTCGGCCGCGCCGCTGGCCGACGTCTGTTGGACGCTGCAAACTGGCCGGCCGCATCGGCGCCGCCGCTGGGCGATTGTGGCCGACGACGCGGCCGTCATGGCCGCACAGTTGCGGCTCCTGGCGGCGCAGCGCGGCGCGCATTGCCTGCCCGGCGCGGTTGTTTTCGACTCTACCGACGAAACTCCTGTGGCGGATCGATTCGATCGCGACGTGGCGCCGCGACTGCGGCGACTTGCAGCCGACCAGCGGGCTCGCTTGCGCCGCGCCTGCGACGGACCCACCTGGCGCGACGAGATTCGTGGCCGCTTTGACGTTGTGGAGCAGGCCACTATGGAACCTTCGTCCGGCGCCGCGCTGGCGGAAGCAGCAGCGGCGCTGTACGCCTTGGGCGTCGACCTGGCCTGGGACAGCTTGTCTGACGGCGCTGGTCGGGCTCGCGTTCCTCTTCCGCCGGCGCCTCTGCGGCCCGAGAGCTACTGGCTGCCCGCGCTGCTTGCGCGAGCCGACGCCGCACACAGTGCCGCGACCGCTCCCACTCCGCCGTCCGCGGCCGACCTGCTGCATGAAGTGGTCTGGCGCCCTGCGCCAGGAGCGCCCTCCGGCAACGAAATCTCGGCCGGCGTTTGGCTCATTTTCGACGACGAGACAGGGCTGGGCGCCGCATTGGAGCCGCGGTTGGCCGAAGTCGGTCGTGTGGTGCGCGTCGTGCGCGGACCGAAATTCGAACAACTAGGCCCTCACGAATTCCAGGTGTCTCCCGCTAGCGAGGCCGATCACGTTCGTCTGCTGCAGCAGTTGGCCGGCGGCGCAACCACCTCAGCGCAACCACTGGCCGGCGTCGTGCAGCTCTGGAGTTATCCGTCGGCGCACCGTTGGCCTCAATCGCTGGCGGCCCTCCTGCGACGTCAGGAAACGGGCGTCGACGCCCTGCTCGCGCTGGCCCATGCGCTGGCCACGACGCGCACCTACCCAGGGACACAACTTCTGGTGGTCACCACCGGCGCTCTTCGCCTGGCAAGTGAAGACCAGGTGGCCATGGACCGTGGGTCGCTCCTGGGACTTGCGCAGGTCTTGCCCATGGAGCTTCCTGGCCTTGTGGTGCGAGCCGTCGACGTGGCGGAGCAATCGTCGTCGCCCGACGTGGCGTCGCAGTTGTTGTGGGAACTGTCGACCCATGACGGCGTGGCCACGGTCGCCTACCGCGACGGCCAGCGCCACCTGCCATCGATTGCGAAAGCCGCCGGGCCAACGGTCAACCAGGCGTTTTGTC
>CAYWTU010000086.1:0-10155 GCA_964461275.1 uncultured Pirellulales bacterium
GCCACTTCCATCAGCGGATCGTCGGGCCCGACGTTGACCGCCACAAACTGGACCCCCTTGTCGCGATAGGCTTCGTCCAACTCCCTGAGCACTGGCATATATCGTTTGACCACGGGACAATCCAGGGTGGTGAATACCAGCACGCACGCCTTGTACTCGCCCAGATCCTTGAGCGTCCGCCCGACAAAACGGATGTCGGTCACGGAGAACGGGCCGATGACGTCGCCGATCTTGACGCTTGCACCCGCGTCGTTCGTTGGAGTCGCGGCAAAAACCTGCGGGCTAAGGGTTAGGCATAGACTGGCAGTCAACAAGATTCTGGACCACGCCATAACACGGCTCCTTAGGCGGTGCGAACAATTGGGATCGAACGGGGCGGAAATGGCCCTCGCCGATCACCTTTATATCATTGCCGGGACGGCACTTGCAACTTCACCGGGCCGACGCCGGGCCAGTTGGGAACTTCAAAATAGGACTGGTTTGACACCCGTTTTGGGGTGTCGAACGGCCATTCGCACAAAGCATGCCATCATTGCCAGCAGTTTCGCGATGCCGGGCGGTTGTGCGCATCCGGCCGATTCCCTCTGGTGGCCATGCGCCGCTTCCTGGCTCGAATGCTCGGCCGTTCATCGCGCGACTCGCTGCCAAACGACTCAAATCCCACGATAAAACAATAACCACTCTTGGTTCCTGCAGGTTTTCAGCAGGAATTCCTCACGGCCCTTTCCCGCAATCTCGCGGCAACTTCGATTGACTATTTCGTTTTCAGAGGTCTACATTGACCGTGGCGCAAGGAGTCGGGGTTGAGAGGAACTACGCCGGCGCGCTGTGACCGCGCCGGGTGGGTCGGTTGGGTGCAATCGTCCACGAACGAGACAAGGAGGATACTCATGTCGACGTTTTCGTTGGAAGACACAGTTGAAGAACGGGCCCAAGACGCGCTGCTAGAAAGTCCGATCTACGATCTCCGCGATTTGAGAGTGGAGTGCGTGGCCGGCGTGCTGTGGATCAACGGCGCGGTGTCCAGCTACTATCACAAGCAGTTGGCCCAAGAAGTGGTCCGGGCCGTGGCCATCGGCAGCGAAGTGGTCAACGCGGTCGACGTGATGTAAGGCCCGCGCCATCGTGCCGCATGGTGGCCGTTTGCCCTTGGGTAGGGCCAGGCCGATTTCGTTTGCCCGCCGCTTACGCCGCCCTCTTTTGACCCCGGCGATGAATTTCGTCGTAGATATTGAGGATTTGCAGCGCGTTCTGCTCCAGCGTGTGCTCCAAAGACAGAATCCGCGCCGCGCGGCTCATGCGTTGCCGCAACGCCGCGGAACTGAGTTCGCCGATTGCCTCAACAAGCGCGGCAATGTCTCGTGGGTCGTCCAACAGCGTCCCTTCCTCGCCGGGCCGAATCAACTCCCCGGCGCCGTTGGCCTTGGTAGTTATCACCGGCAACCCACTAGCCAGCGCTTCGAGCACCACCAGACTGCACGGATCGTAAAACGTCGGCTGCACATATAGGTCGGCGGCGGCGTAGAACGGCACGGGGTCGACCACCGACCCGGTGAACGTCACCTTGGCGCCGCAACGTCGTGCCAACCACTCACTGCGCCGGTCGCGGCAGTTGCCCGCTACGATCACGTGCACCGGCAACCCGCTGCGGCGCAACTGGCCTGCGGCGCGAATTAGCTGGGGGACGCCCTTGAGCCGAAAATTATGCGCTACAATCAGCGTCAGCAGCTCGTCGTCCCCGACTTCCCAAGCGTGCCGCACGGCCTCACGGTGAGATCCTGCGTGAACCGGCGAAAACCGCGTTGTGTCGACGCCGTTGTAGACCACCCGGATGGCGTCCGCCGGTACGCTATGTAGACGCCGCATGTCATCAGCCACGCGCCGTGAAAGCGCCAGAAACACCCGTCCGTCGCGGGCGTATTGCCGCTCGAGCAGGCGATGAAAGGTTCGGTAACGCGGCAGGACGCGGTTGGCACGCCGCTTGAGCGGCCGCAGCCAGCCCGGCAGCAGGTTCAGGTTCGACTCAATGGCCGCCAGCCGGGATCCGCCGTGCGGTTGAAACACGTCGCACCGCCAACCGCAACCGGTGTCGTGTACCACGTCCAGGTTCAGTTGCGATAGCTTGGCGTCCGCTGCCGCGGCGAATTCCAAGCGGCGGTGCGATGTCGGCAGCAGGTGCGGAACGATGCCCGAGCACTTCACTTCGGGGGCGAAATACGAAGCCAAGACGTGCACTTCGTGGCGCTGGAGCAATAGCTGTTGCAAGAATTGCCACGACCATTGTTCCGCGCCGCCTCGTTGCGGCGCCAGTTGTTCGATCACGAATCCGACCTTCATGGGTGCAGTCCTAGCGAGCGTTCCATACGGCGCTGCTTGCCCAGCACCCGACGGAGAAGCCGTTTGTGTTTCGGTTCGAGTTGGGCGACGCCAAAGTAGCGTTTGGCGAAGGCCAGCCGCTGCGTATTGGAAACCTGCGCCCGTGCCGCGGAATACGCCAACTGCGCCAGGTCCTTGACAATCCAGCGCTCGCGCAGCCAGCGGCGATACTCGACGCGCTGCAGGTCGATCAAGTTGATCTTGAATCGTCCCGGCGCCGGTTCACAAACGAACAAGTGGCAACAGTACAGGTCGCGATGGTTGTAGCCCAGCCTGTGAAATCGAGACACCACATCGGCCGCATCGTGCACCAGTTGCCGTAGCTCGCGCTGCCACGGTTGGCGGGCTTGCTCGACTTGCGTGGGGAATCGTCCCTTGAGGAAATAATCGAGCTGCTGGTAGCCGTGCAGTTCTTCGGTGAGCACAAATGACTCCAACCGCCCGTCGCGGTGCAGCTTTTCGCCGAAGGCGATCAGCCGCATGTTGCTCACGCCGCCACGGGCCAGCCGCGACACGCTGCGGGCCTCGGCCCGGCCTGCGGTCCGGCCGGGGCCTGCGCCCAATTTGGCCCGCACGACCGACGCCGGCGTGCGAATATGGTGCTTCTTGAGGTACGCGCCGGCCGGCGCCCCGTGTGCGTCGTGCAACTGTAAGCGCCAGTTTTCGCGATCGTCCAAGGCCCGAATCAGGCGCCCCCGGGTGGTCTGCATGACGTTGGAAAATGAATTCAGTCCGGCCGCCTCCAGCGCGCCGCGATACTGTTGATCGACCCACATCTGGTCCGATTCGACCGGCGCCAGCGGCGCCGCCCCTGCGGTGACTTCGCCCACCGATTCACGCAGTTCCCAGGTCTTCCGCAGGCGAAGCCACCGCTGCACCTGGCGGGCAATGCGACGACGCAGCTCAGGCCCTTCGGCGACGAGCATCGCCTCGGTCAGATAGGCGCCCAGCAGCGTCTCTTGATCGGCCGGCCGCAGACAATGGGGTGGCAGGGTGGCCAACAGCGCCGCAAGGTCGACCGCACGGTCGGCTAAGGTGACGCAGTCCTTGATGCGGCCGTCTTGCCAATGCACCGCGAGAAATCCAGGCCCTCGTGAGCCGTTGTACACGCGAAGGCGCCGCGACGTGAATTGACCGTGTACCGCGCCTGCCGCGTGAATGCGGGCGATCGTCGCGGCCGCACGTCGAAAGAACTCCTCGCGATTGCAGCCAGCTAAGTCGCGACGGCCGTCGTGCAAGTGCTGGGCGATCGACGCCGACTCAAGCGGTTCCAAGACCGCCAAGAACGCCGGTCCCATGGCCGTCCAGCGCTCTCGGCACGCGACGGGCCGTGGGGCTTCGACACCGTGCGCCGCGAGATGTTGGAGGATGGCAAGCTCGTGGCGCGAACCGCTCACCAGCGCCTTGGTCTGCCACAGCCGCCGGGTCTGTGCCCACCATCGCCGATGATACTCGCGCTTGACCAGCAGGGCCTGCGCTGGGACACCCGCTTGCGGCAGTGCGGCAAGCCGCACGATATCTTTGCTGCGTCGTCCGTGCGACGCCCGCGGGGGGCCGACGTGCGCCATGACCGCCCCTACGTCGTCGAGCCGATGGGCTCGGACCAGGTCGTATAGATCAGAATTCGTCCACTGGAACGACACGTGGGAGTCTCTGGCGCTACGCGGCGCGACCTCGGTGGAGGCGCCGTGTCCATAGTTGTAGGACCGCGTCCCAAACTTCTTCCACACTCAACTCGGTCATGCAGCGGTGATGACCCTGCGGGCAAACTCGCTGCTGGCAGGGGCCGCACTCCACGGCGCGCTGCAGCGCCACCGCGGTCGGGTCGTGCGTCTCGCTCCAGGCTTGATGCGTGGGGCCGAACAACGTAATCGTCGGTACGCCGAAGGCGGTGGCGAAGTGCCGCGGGCCGCTATCGGTAGTCACCATGAGCCGCGAGCGCCGCACGCACGCCTTAGACAGTCCCAGCGATGGCGCCTCGTCCGCCAGCGAGACCACGCCCGCACGCCGCGCCAACGCCACGATCTGACGGGCGATGTCGCGCTCGGCCGGTCCGCACAACACCAGCGCCGCCGCCGGCAGCCGTTCGACGATCCGCTGGGCCAACTCCGCGAAGTACGCGGCGGGCCACAGCTTGGCCGCACCGAACGCCCCGCTGCAATTCAGCGCCACCACCGGCTGATCCGTGTCCAGACCCAGGCGATCCCACACCTCGTCGGCCCGCGCCTCGTCGGCCGCCAAGGTGGCCAACTCCAATCGTGGCGACTCCGGCGCGCAGCCGAGCGCATACGCCAGCCGCAAGTAGTCGTCGAGTACGGGCGTGGGAACCCAGCGGGCTCCCTGGCGATGATGATGCAGCCGCTGCGTGAGCAACAGACCGCGCCCATTGCGGGCGAAACCCAAGCGCCGCCGGGCGCCGCTGGCCCGAGCCAGCAGGGCCGTCCGCAAGGAATTGGTCAAGAGCACCACGCTGTCCAATGAACACTCGCGCAGCCGCCGCACGAGCGCCCAGGTGTGCAGATCTCGGTTGCCGCTTCGCGGATCGTACGCCAACCAGTGATCGATCCAATCGGTTCCGGCCAACGTTTCGATGACCGCCGGCCGGGCAATGCCGACAATGCGGGAATGTTGACCGACGTGCCTGCGCAGCGCGCGGAGCGTGGGCGTCGCCATCACGGCGTCGCCCACCCAATTCGGCAGAAAAATCCCCAGTTTCATGCCACAAGCATGCAAAAGAGGTCAAACCCCTCTTGCTCCTATTCACGATTGCTACGGTCAGTAGTCCAGGCTTGAAAGCCCCAAGTGCGCCGGCCAACCGCCGGACAATCCCGGCGCCGGAACCGCCTGTGGTTGCTCCTGTTGAGTCCCCGCGCATGGCGCGACGTCGCCTCGCAGCGAGGCCAACAGGGCGGTGGTCGAGATCCCCTCGATGGCGTCGGTCACGCAGACCCTGCCGCCGTAGGCCCGTACGATCTCCTCGCCGACAATTTCGTCGGCCGCGTACGTGCCCCCCTTGACCAAGACGTCGGGCCGAAGCGCCGTCAAAAGTTCGCGCGGCGTGTCTTCGTCGAACGCCACCACAAAGTCGACCGCCCCCAACGCCGCCAACAATGCCGCCCGATCGGTCTGGCCAATCACCGGCCGGCCGGGGCCTTTCACGCGGCGGACACTGGCGTCGCTGTTGACCGCCACGATCAGCACGTCGCCCAGCGCCGCGGCCTGTTCCAAAAACCGCACGTGACCGACGTGCAACAGATCGAAGCAGCCGTTGGTCAGCACGATGCGACGCCCTTGTTCACGCAGCCGGAGCACTCGATCGGCGAGTTGCTCCAGCGTGACTTGCTTACGACCGGCCGCGGGTTGCCAGCGAATGAGCTGCTCGCGGATCTCGTCGCGCGGCACGATCGCCACGCCGACTTTTTCGACCTCCAGTCCCGCCGCCACATTCGCCAGCCGGCAGGCGGTCGCCGGCGCCAGCCCACAGGCGAAACCCAGGCCGATCGTCGCCAGCACCATGTCGCCCGCGCCGGTGATGTCGTATACCGCACGCGCGCGGGTCGGCAGCAACTCGCCGCTTCCGTCGGACCGCGCCAACGCCATTCCGTCGCGGTCGAGCGTGACGATGGCCATCGGCATCTCCAGTTGGCGGCACAACTGTGCCCCGGCCCGAAACGCGTCACGGGGCGAGCCAATGCTGATGCCGGTCGCCAACTCGGCTTCCAGCCGGTTGGGAGTCATCGCTGTCGCGCCCCGATACCGCGAGTAGTCTTGGCCTCGCATCGGGTCCACCAACACCGGCGCCCCGGTCCGGCGGGCCGTTGCCAAAATCCGCTGAATCAGCCATGGCGTACACGCGCCCTTGTGATAGTCGGAGATTAGGATCGCCTGATGTTCGGCAATCATGGGCTCCAAGCGTCGCCACAATTCACGCTCCAACGCTTCGCACAGCGGACTGGTCACCTCGCAGTCAACGCGGAGTATCTGGTGCGGATGCCGATTCGACGCTCGGCCAATAAACCGCTCTTTGACGGTCGTGGGACGATCGGGGTCCACCAGCAGATTGGCGATGTCGCATCCGGTGGAGGCCAAGAGTCTCCCTATTTCCTGCCCGGCAACATCTTGCCCCACGACTCCGCAGCACGTTACTTCAGCCTCGAGCCCGCGAAGCATGTGGCAGACGTTGGCCGCGCCGCCCAACCGCGATTCGCGGGTGTCGGTTTCCAGGACAACGACCGGGGCCTCTTGGCTGATGCGCCCCGCAGCGCCCCAGGTGTAGCGATCCAGTATCAGGTCGCCCAGCACCAGCAGGCGCGGGCGCCCCAGGGACTCCAGGGCCGGCAAGAGATCGTGATCGGAAACGGGAGCGGACATCGAGGGCATCCTTGCGCGACGATGCGAACGACCGAACCGCAAGCGCGTTCCGGCCAAACGGGTTGGGTCAACAGAATACGGCGATTTCGGCCCCTAGGTCAACGCCAATGGAAACATTTCTGTCCGCCTCAGAATAACCACAACTTGTTCGCATTATTGACCTTACGTCTCCACGATTGTCTCGCAAGCCGGCCGGGCCAGCCCGCGCAGCGCAAAAGTCTCTCGGTCGACAAGGCGATCGACCATGTCGTCGCTTTTAGTGGCGGCATACGCCCCCGCGGCCGGCCGCTGATTGACACTCTCGCCAGTCGTCCTTACCCTAAGAGATATCAGGGGTTAGCTCGTCTTTGGCCCCTGCCAGGTGGCCCGGAACCCGCCTGGTTGCGTCGCCGGTCTGGCCCGCAGCCGCCAAAACACTTCCCAGACTGCACCAAAACCGCCCATTCGCGGTATTCTACAGCCGTTTCGCGCGCCCAAAGCCGGACACTTTTACCCCTCGACTACAACGGATTCGCGCCGCATGGCCACGCACTCAGGCACATTCTCGGAAATCCTGATTCGTCAACGAGTGATCGCGAAGGATCAGTTGCTCGAAGCCGAGCAGATGGCCAAGGCCTCGGGGTTGACTGTGGCCGACGGCCTGATTCGCTTGGGCTACGCCACCGGCGAAGAAGTGATGCGTGCGATGGCCCAGGAGCACGGCCTGGACTTCATCGACCTGAGCGAAGTGGTAATTCCGCCTAGCGTTGTCGAACTCGTGCCAGAGTCGGTCGCCCGCGAAAACGCCATTTTGCCGATGTCGATGGAAGACGGGACGCTGAAGGTAATCGTCAGCGACCCGATGGACTACGACACCCTGGACAAGCTGCGGTTCATCCTCAACTACGACGTAAAAACCGCCCTGGCCCCTCGTGAGGCGATTCTCGAAGCGATCAACCGCTATTACGGTCAGACCGAAGGCGAAAGCGCCGACTCGATGTTGCAGGAGTTTACCGACACCGCCATCGACTTCACCGAAACCACCGAGGAAGGTAGCGCCAAAGGAGAGGAAGTCGACGAATCCGCCGCCCCCATCGTGCGGCTGGTGCATCTCATTATCAGCGAGGCGGTCCAGACCCGGGCATCGGACATTCACGTCGAACCGTTTGAGGACCGCGTTCGCATTCGATACCGCATTGATGGCGTGCTCGTCGAGCGCGACAGCCCGCCACGGCGCCTGCTCTCGGCGATTCTCTCGCGGCTAAAAATCCTGGCGAAAATGGACATTGCCGAACGGCGTCGCCCCCAAGACGGGCGGATCAAAGTCACCGTCGGCAATAAGGACCTCGACCTACGGGTCAGCATGTTGCCGACCAATCACGGCCAGTCGTGCGTGATGCGCATCCTGGACAAGGACAGCATCAAAGTCAGCCTGCGGCAGTTGGGCATGCCCGACGATGTCTTGTCGAAGTTCAAATCGATCATCCGGCGTCCGAACGGGATCATGCTGGTTACCGGGCCGACCGGCTCCGGAAAGACAACGACGCTGTACGCCGCTCTAAACGAGCTAAATCGCCCAGACCGCAAGATCATCACGGCCGAGGATCCAGTGGAGTACTACCTGCCCGGAATCAATCAGGTGGAGGTCCGCCACAGTATTGGGCTCGACTTTGCCAGGATCATTCGGTCGATGTTGCGTCAGGCTCCCAACGTGATTCTTGTAGGCGAAATGCGAGATTCTGAAACAGCAGAGATGGGAATTCAAGCATCTCTGACGGGACACTTAGTATTTAGTACACTGCATACGAACGATGCGCCCGGTGCCATTACACGCATGGTCGATATGGGAGTTCCCGCCTATTTGGTCGCGAGCAGCGTTGTGGCCGTTATGGCTCAGCGATTGGTTCGCGTTGTTTGCCAAAAGTGTAAGCAGCCGTACATGCCCAATGCCTCGATTTTGGAGACCGCCGGCGTCACTACCGAGATGCTCTCGAAGGCAAAGTTTGCCAAGGGGCGCGGTTGTAATGCCTGTGGCAAGAGCGGCTACAAGGGACGACTGGGGATCTATGAGCTGATGCCCATGTCGTCGAAGGTACGCGAGCTTTCGTTCCAAGGCAGATCGACCCAGGAAATTCGTAAAGCCGCACAGGCAAGCGGGATGCGCACGTTATTTCAAGACGGCGTGGCCAAGGCCCTGCAGGGGGTCACCACGTTGGAAGAGGTCTTCCGAGTCGCCAAGGCCGTCGAGAACTAGGCCGGTATCCAATCCGGCGCCTGCCCCGCGACGACACGGGGCCCGCCGCCAGAAAAACAAGTCAGCCATCAAATCAAATTGAGGTGAACCAACGCAAAGAGAGAGCAAAAGCTAGCGGCGGCAACGCGCCTGTCTAGGTCGCAATCGAACCGAGCCAGGTCCAACGGTCAAATCTGCTGGCCAATTTGGCGTCGGGGGGGCGTGACTGGCCAACCGGTCGGTGGTGGGGGAAAGCTTGGTCGAAAACGCGAAAAACTTGAGCGTTGACGGCGCGGCGCCAATAATCCCAACGGCCAAGGGGTAAGGAACGACTTTCAGCGCCTACGAACATCGATGCCGCGGACGACAACGCCCTGAGAGGCCGCCGAACAACCAATGCCCTGCTAATTCCCGACGGAATTAGCGCGCCGGGAAGAGTTGTTTGTCGGACTCTAAGAGTGGCGCCCGCTAACGCTCTCATCTTGCATTTTCGCCGGCCGCGTGGCGATACGTCGCAGCGGCCGGGCATCGAGTTGTAGGTCGAAACGTCGCGAAGGAGTTCCGCTTTGGCCCAGATTCTCATCGATAAACTGTTGCAGACGGTGGTCAACCAGAAGGCCAGCGATCTGCACATCTCTTGTGGCCAGCCTCCGGTCATTCGTCTGGATGGTCACATGCGCAAGCTCGAGACCAAGGTTCTCGATCCCGACGACACTGTCGGCCTGATGAAGAGCATCACGCCCGACCGCTGCCAGCAGGAGTTGCAGGAAGTCGGCGGGACCGACTTCGGTTTTGCGTTCGGCGATCAGGCCCGATTCCGCGTCGCGGTCTTCAAACAGAAGGGGTCCGTCGGGATGGTGTTGCGGCGGATTCCGAACGAGTTTCTTACCTTTGAGCAACTCGGCCTTCCCAAGGTGTGCAGCGACTTGGTGATGCGGCCGCGCGGCCTGTTCTTGGTCACCGGTCCGACCGGCTCCGGCAAGAGCACCAGCCTGGCCAGCATGATCAATTACATCAACGACACCATCGACCACCACATCATCACCATTGAGGATCCGATCGAGTTTTACCACAAGCACAAACGCTGCACGGTAAACCAACGCGAGATCGGCGTCGACGTGCCCAGCTTCCCCGAGGCGATTCGCCGAGCGCTGCGTATGGATCCGGACGTGATCCTGGTGGGCGAAATGCGCGAC
>CAYWTU010000087.1:0-10133 GCA_964461275.1 uncultured Pirellulales bacterium
CGGAAATAGTTGTGCTCCAGCGACAGCAGCAGCGGCAAGTCGGGATCCGGGCGGAACAGCCGCTCGTTCACGTCGTCGTTCAGGAAGCCGTGCTTCGCCACAAAGCCGTCATAGAGCTTGTTCAGCTTGGCGCGCAGGGCCTTGACCTTGGTCGCCGCCTCTCCCGTGCGCTCGGCCACGATCAGCCCGCGCACGGTGTCGCGGATCCGCACCATGCCCATAACGCGATCGGTGCGGTTGCCCCACGCGGTCTTGGCGCTGAACTGTGTGGCGCCCGTGATTTCCTTCGCGCTGGCGCCGCCCTCGGCGTCATCCTCCTGGCGCTGGTACAGCTTGCCGTCCTTCTCGAAGAAGGATCCCACGTCGTAGCCTTCAACGATGTCGGCCGGCATGACGGCGGCCACATCCTCGGCTTCGACAAGCTCGGGCGGCTTGCCGCGCTCGAAGATGCCCACCGGCAGCGTGTCGATGGCCTTGGCGAGGCCTTCGGCCAGCGTCTCGCCCTCGCGCGGCTGGACGGTGAGGCTGTCCTTGCGGTACATCGTGCCGGAGCGTTCCAACTGGCCGAGCACCATGTCCGGGTGGTCGGCAATGTAGCTGTTGACCACCATGGGCTCACCGCCCAGCGGGTCTTTCACCTTGTCGGTGTGGATCCACGGCGTTGTGTCGGACTCGCCCGGATTCAGCTTTTGCAAGATGATGATGTCGGTAACAACCTCCGTGCCGGCGTTGGCGAGGAAGGCTGTGCGCGGCAGGCGAATCGCGGCCACGAGGCGCGCGCGCCCGGCGATGTACTCCCGCACAGTGGTGCTTTCGGCGTCCATGAAGCTGTTGGACACCACGGCGATGTGCAGGCCGCCCGGCGCGAGCTTGTCGATCGCGCGGGCAAAGAATTGGTTGTGGATCGACCAGCCATTCAGGTGCTTGTCGTCCGGGAAGTGCAGCGATTCCTCGCCGAACGGCGGATTGCCGATCGACAGGTTGAACGTGTTGTTGCCGAGCGAAACGTCCTGAAAGCCGGAGTGCTTGACGTTCGCCAGTGGATACAGTTCCTTGGCGATGCGCGCCGTGATGCTGTCGAACTCGATTCCGGTCAGCGAGGACGCGCTGCGAAGATCGTGCGGCATGAGGCCGAAGAAATTTCCTACGCCCATGGACGATTCGAGCACCTTGCCGCCGTCGAAGCCCAAGCGCCGCGCGATGTTCCACATCGCGTCGACCACTTCCTTGCTGGTGTAGTGCGCGGCAAGAATGGTCTTCGCGGCGGCTTTGTGTTCCTCCGGGGTCAACAGCGCCTTGACCTCGGCGGCGCGCTTCTCCCAGCCGGCGGCCGGCTTTGTGCCGGGCGGCGGGAAAACCTGTTTCAGCCCGCCCCAGCCAACATACTTGGCGAGGATGGCCTGTTCCTCTGGCGTGGCATGTCCGCGGCGGAACTCGGCCTCGATTTTTTTGAGCGTCTTGATCGCGGCGATGTTGCCCTCGTACTTCGCAACCGGGCCGCCCTTGCCAAGCTCAAGCTCATCAGTAATCGTGAAATTCTGCGGCGGGGCTACTCCCCCTCGTCCGTCATCCTGTCCTCGTTCATTTCCGCCATCGCGCTGAACGCCGGGTTGCTTGGCAGCGGTTCCTGATTGCCCGGTTCGGCCGGCAGTATCAGGTGGTGCTCCTTCGCCATTTCCCACGCCTCGATCAGGCTGCTCCCCGACAGGCGGTACTGATCCATTTCCTCCAGCGTCATCTGTGCGGCCGCCCGCAGTTCCTTGTCCAGGCTCCCGCTCGCCTGTAGCTGGCGGAACTTGTTCGGGAGATTCTGTTTCCAGTGCTCCCTGCCCTCCTTGATCAGGGCCTCCTTGCTGAAGTTGTACATCATTGCCTCCATCATCCAATGACGTCACGGCTGCGACGTCGGTAACTGCCTCCGCTCCCTGGTCACGATGGCGGCCTGACATTGCAATGTAGGCGCCTTGGTAGTGCTCAAGCGTAAGCTGATCGGCGACATCGGCGCCGAGTGCTTTTCGTATTTGCTCGCGGACAAAGCGCGCCGCGGCCTTGAATTTCAGGTGTCCGAGCCGGAACGCGGCGTCGAACAGCCGCGTCAGCACCGGCAGTAGCTTTTGCTCTTGCTCGGGCGTGATGGTCGCGCGGGTGTTCTTGCCGAAAATGTCGCCGAGGTCGCTAAGGGCGGCCTTCAGGTCATCGGCGGCTTGTTCCTCGGCGGTCTTGGCGGCCGGCGGCGGAATTTCATCGCCCACCTGGAAGCGCGGCGTGAGCGCCCCTTTCTCGGCAACGTACCGGATCCCGCCATTCGGCGCGCGCTCCGGCCGCAGGCCCACCGACTCGCTGATCTTGGCGTTGCCCTCAACGACGTAGCGCACGCCATTTTCGTCTTCGAAAACGTCATTGCCCTCGACGTTCTTGCCGAGTAGCTTGTCCCCGGCTGGCAACGCGGGCGGGGTCTTGGCCTCCGGCGGCGTCATTTCCGTCAGGTCGAACGCAACGCGCTTCAGCTTGGTCCACGGCTGCGTGATCGTGAGGCGCACGCCGGCATCGCCCATGACGCCAAGCGGTTCCTCGCCAATGGCGATGCGCGCGCCGCCGGGCACGATGTCCTGCACACGGCCGCGGTAGGTCTTGCCCTTGTGGCGGAAGCTGTAGAGCACGCCGATGCGCTTGTCGGCGGTGTAGGGGGTCTTCGGCGCCGGTTCCACCGCTGGCGTCTTGGCCTCGGGCCTCGCCTTCTCCACCACGTCGTCGATGGCGTCGGACAGGGCTCCATACTGCCCCATCAGCGAGCGCGAAGCCTCGCCGAGTTCAGTCAGCGCGCGCGCCGCGTCGCCCGCAGTGATCGCCGCCATCGCTTTGTCCAGCACGCCATCGGGCAGCTTGTCCTGAATAGCGTTGAGGCGCGCGATGTTGAGCTTTTGCAGGTCAATCGTGCCGTCGTAGAACGGCTTGATCGGCTTCGGCTTGTTCCCGCGCTGGATGGCGCGGAACACCGTGTCGCGCTCCTGCGGCGTCAACTCGTCCAGGTGCTCCTTGCCGGTCAGTTCCTTCGTCCAGGCCATGAACGCCGGGTCGTTGTCCCACGCGATCTTGTGGATCGCGGCGGCGCGGTGGATGTGGCCGACAGTTGGAGCTATCGACGCGGGGTCGCGAAGTAGCTGCTGATCCCCGTTGGTGCCGGCGCCGCCGGTTTCTTGGCCTTGGGCTTCGCCGGGACGGCCGGCACTGCTGCCGCCATCGGCGGGGCGCTCGGCGCTGCCGGGCTCGGGCTGGGCGGGCCCTTGAACTTGTTGAGTGTCGCCTTGGTTGCGTTCGCCTTCTTCTTGGGGGGGAACATTGCTGCCTCCGAGTGAGTTAAGCCATTTTGTGATACGCGCTTTGTGCTTGGTGTCTTGCTCCGTGTCGTTCTTACCAGGGCTCGCCCATTTCAGACCTTCGGCGATCGCCGCTTGCAGAGCCTCGTCGGCGCTGCCATAAAGCGCATACCGAGCCTGCGCGGACATGCCGACGCCGCTAGTGGGCGTGTTCAGACTGAGCCCGTAGGCCCACCTGTCACCGAACTGCTGCAGGGTGACGTCGCCATTGTTCACACCGCGCCAGCCCTTGCCCTTGCCCATCATCGGCAGGCTGTGAACGGTGGGCTCGCCGACCGCCGGTTGCTCGGGCACGGTGGGGCGGCGTCGCACGGCCGGCTTTTCGTAGCGCGCTGGTTTCGTCGTGTCCGCGTTCTTCAGCCAGTCCTTGAACGCAACCATGTCCATGTGCGACATCGCACCGATGCGCGACGCGCCGCTACCGTCGCTGAAGCCACCTTCGTAGGCATTGCGGGCCACGATCGCATTCGGAAAGCCGAGCATGACCTTGTGTTCATCAAACTCGCCCGTGCGCGGGTCGATCTGATCGACGATCCACACTTGCCCGCTCTCCGGGGTGTCGCCAATCAGCACGTCGACCTGATCACCGTCAGCGCCCTCGCTGCGCTTCACGTAGCCGTAGTGATACGGCATGGTGACTTCCCACGGGCCCTCCGGCCCTTGGCCGCGGCGCACGCTGCCCTTCGGGTTCTCGATGCTGATCTGCAGGCCTTGAAGCTCGATGTGGCCCTTGGCGTAGTTGCCAGCCTCGATCTGGCCGGGCGTGGGATCCGGTTCGACGCGCTCGCCGGCTTGCTCAAGGTGTGCCGGATCCTCGACAACAACAGGGCTCTCGGGCGTGTTATCGCCCACCGGAGGCGTCGAAAACTTGGCACTCCCGCTCGACGCGAGCACTTGCCGGCCGTCCGGTGTCTGAATCGTGACATCCCACGTGTCGTCGCCCGTGTCGCGGTCAATGCCGGGCTGGACATCACTGACCGTGCCGGTCGCCACGTGGCCATCGGCAAAGGTCGCTGTCACTTCTCCGCCAACCTGCGGTAGCTCGGCCGGCACGTCCACGGCGGTCTGCGCGGCTAATGCGGATGCAGCTTGATCCAGGTGCGGCGCCATGGCGGCGGTCGCTTGTTCGGATTGCTCCTGTCGGATTTCCGAAAGCGGGCGCGGGTCGCCAAGGACGGCTTCGAGGTCGCTGCGGGTTCCGGGCTGCGGCGGCGCTTTCGGCCCGACGCGATCGCCTTGGCGGCCCCATGCGTCGGTGCGCTGGCCTTGGTTCGGATCCAGCGAGGCGCGCACGGCGGCGTCTGTGCCGGTGAAGCGCGAGCTTTCGACGGCATCGAGTAGCTGGCGGCCCGGGTCGTTGCGGCGGGCCTCGTTCGCCTTGCCGGCGGCGTAGGCCGGCACGTGCATGGAGGCGCCCATCAGCATGCCGCCAAAGCCCGCCTCGGTCATCTGTTCCAGCGCCTCGGTCCACGTGATGTTCGGGTCCGCGCGCAGCTTGGCGTTCAAGGTCTGGACCGCCTGCGTGGCGAAGTCCTGACCAAAGTTCGTGGCCATCGTCTCGGCCAGCGCGGGGAAGAACCCGGCCTTGGCGAGCCCGGCCAGTTTCATGGTGCGCAGCAGCGGACCAAGGCCGATGGCTTCGCCCGCGCCCTCGGCCGCGGCGTCGATCAGCGCCGTGACGTTGGCGTGCGCGGCCTGGGCGCCCTGCGCGATCTGCTGGAGGTCGCGCTGGAAGCTGGACATGGCGCGCTGCTTCATCTGTTCGGCAGCGTGGGCGCTCAACAGGCCGCCCTGGCGCCTCATTTCAATGCTGTCCAGGGTTTCGTAGACGCGCTGTGCCGACTTCTTGACAGTATCGGGCGCGTTGGGATCCTTCAGCACCGACAGGATGTACATCGGCGAGCCGCCACTGGCCGCCAGTTCGCTCAATCGGCGTTGGGCGTCCTCGCCAGCGGTTTTGACGCTGGCATACGTCATCGAGCCCGTTTGCCCGGCTCCAAGGCCCACGCCGACAGCAAAGCCGACAGCAGGGCCAGCCAGCATGCCGGCGGCCGTGCCGGCGAGCATGGAGGGTGCGCTGCGCAGGGTTGTGCCCACCACGCGCCCGGCCAGCCCTTCGCCCGGGGGGGTGGCCGCCGCTTCCTCCGCGCGCGCGCCGCTGGCAATCTGTGCGTAGTGGTCGCGCTCGGCCTTCAGCTTGGGTAGCTCGGCCGTGATGCGCTGCAGTTCGTCCAGGTCCAGCGGCACATCCGGCATGCGCACGCCGCCGCGGCCCTGCGGATCCCGAATCACGCGCTCATAGCGCCCGGTCTGGACTGCCTTCTCGAAAGCCTCGATCTTGGCGTCAATCTGCGTCAGCCATCGCTGCGCGTCGGCGATGTCGCCCGCGCCGCCAGCGGCGAGCCGCGTCGGGTAGGACCCGACCGATTCAGAAAATGAAGCGTTGGCGCGCGCGAACGGGTCGCGGTAAAACATGCGCCTCTCGGCCGGCTTGGCAAAGACGTTCTCGACCACTTCCTGATCGGTCGGGCGGGTCAGGTTGCCGGCGGTGCGCACGCGGTCGACGGCGCCCTGTGTCGGGCCCTTCAGCGTGGCGTCGGGCTCCCGCTCCCGAAAATACTTCTGCATGATCGCCGGGCTGTTGTTGCGGAAGTTCGTCGGGCCTGGGCTGAACGTGTCCTTGCCGTCCGGGGTCTGCACCCACTGGCCGCCCATTTCGCCGTTGACGCCCTCGTACATGCTCTCATTGGAGAACGTGATGTGGTTGGGCTTCTTCCAGGTGTCGGGCAGATGGCCGTTGCCGGCCTTCGTCGCGCCGGCCTTCCACGCGCCGCGCATGTCGTAGTCTTCCCACGACTTCGGGTCCGGGTGCTCCATCTGGAACTGCAATTCTTCTTCCGGGGTCAGCTTGGTGTCGTAGGGGCCGAGCGTGCCCTTGGCACGGACCTCCGGCGTCACCGGCTGCTTGGAGAAGGTGCTTCCCGCGGCCGGGCCATACTTGGGCTGGGCTTCGGCGGGCAGCGGGTTCTCGATCGAGCGCCGGCCGCCCCGGCTCATCGTCATGCGCGCCGGCTGCGCGGCGGCGGCGTCTACCTCGGGCGCGGGCAGCGGGCCAGCGAGCCCATGATCGTTGTCGATCGCCTGCGCAATATCAGCGTCAGCCATTCCATCGGGGAACCGATAGAGCGTGTTTCCAACCTTGATGTCTTGGGCCATGCTATCGAGTCACGAAGCCTTGTCCGGGGACGTATTCACGCACGCTGGTGGGTTGTGCAGCCGGGGCGGCGGGTGCGGCGGCCGGCGCCGGTTGTCCACCAACAGCCGGGGCGGCGGGTTCCTCGCGCGGCAGCGATTGCGTGCCCGGCAAACCATAGTGTGCACGCCAGCGGTTCAGCGTGCCCAGCGGATCATTGCGGTAGCCTCGGTCGGCCCTGGCCTGCTGCGCGGCAAGGCGTTCCTTGCCCATCGTGTCGTTGTTTCCACCACGCGCGAGGCGCGCGGCCTCCGCTGGGCTGATCGTCTCGCCCCTGGCTGCGGCTTCGTCCATGATTTGCTGCATGATGCGCTCGGTCGCGCTGGTGGGCGCTGCGGCGCGACCGCCGCCGCTGGTCCCCGTGCCGACGCGCGACGTTTGCCGCGCACGGAAGCCGGGAAGCGCGCGCGGCTGGGCATCGTCGCCCCACACCATGACGCGCCCATCGTCCGCGACCTGATGGCCGGGACTGACCTTGGCTGGGGCTCGAGGAATCGCTCGGGCGGCATTCAAGGCCGCCGTCATGGCCTGCCTGGGGTCGTCGGTCTGCGCGAGGGCGTTGGCGTAGGCCTGCGAAAAGGCCATGTGATGCTCCGGCGAGGCGTTGCGGCCGAGCGCCTCATCCGCC
Source organism: uncultured Pirellulales bacterium (assembly GCA_964461275.1). Lineage (GTDB taxonomy): Bacteria > Planctomycetota > Planctomycetia > Pirellulales > CAYNRE01 > CAYWTU01. The sequence goes on from CAYWTU010000087.1 coordinate 7,259, forward strand.
GTGCGCGCTCCAGCGGTCCACGCCGCCATGAAAGAGCGGTTGCGAAAGACCTCCGGCGGAATTGCGAGCCCGTGTTTCTGGCTGATGAACTCGGCGGTGCGCCAGTCGCCGGCCTTGATGTGCTCATAGGCGAGCTTTTCGAAGTCGTTGGCGGCGCGGCGCGCGTCGGTCGCGGCGGTGCGCTGCTGCTGCTGGTCGGCGGTGTACATGCTCAACATGGCCGCGCCAGCGCCGGGCGTGTTCGCCAGCGACTTGATGATGGTGCCGTAACCGGACGGCTGCGATCCCTGCACGTTCGACGGAGGCAGCGGCGAAGTGGTTGCAGGAGCCGCAGCCGCCGGCCTTGGCATGGAAGGTGCTGCCGGTGCCGGTGGCATCGACGGCGGGGCCGGGGTGTTTGACGCCTCGGCTTGCATGTATTCACGACTTCCGGGCTGCTGCGCGCGCCCGGCTGAAACTTGTTCGAGCTGTCCCGCGTCGCCGCCCGCGCTGTCGGCTCCGGTGGGCAGGGCTGGCGCGGGTGCGGCTGGCATGGGGCTTGCAGGGGCCGCCGCTGGCGGTTGCACTTGCGGTGCACTTGTAGACGCCGGGGCGGCCTGCGGGGTGGCGTAAATGCTGTGAATGCCGCTGCGAAGGGCCTTGTCGGCGTCTTCAGCCTCGCGGCGCTTCCTGTCGGTATAGCCACGCTCCCGCGCCGTGTGCATGCGTTCCTCGTCACGGTGGGCGCGCTCGGCGGCGGCATCCATGACCTCGCCTACCCGGTTCGGCCGCAGCAAACTCCAGTTGACAGCCATGTCACGCTCCCGCGCTGTATGACGGTGTGCCGTAAGCGCCGCGAAGTTGCGCTTGCTTCTCGGCGTTGGCGAAGTAGCTGGCGATGTTGCCCACGGCGGTGTTGCCCGCGTCGGCGCTCACCAGCCCGGCATTGGCCTGGGTATCGGCCGCCGTGTTGTTGATGTTGACCATCTGACCGCCCTGGCCGGACGTGATGTTGGCGGCCGTGCTGGTGGCGGCGTCTCCGCTGCTTATCAGCCGCCCGGCCGCGGCGTCGGAGCGGCCTTGGTTCTCCTGCACCATGCCGGCCTGCGCCCGGTTGTTGGCGTCGAACAGCGCCGCCGACGTGGCGCGGCCGGATCCCCGCAGCGCGGTGGGCAGCGAGCGGTTGTTCTGCATGCGCGCGTCGCGCAGACGGATCTGCTGCTGGGGCGTCAGTTGCGTGGGCGGCTTCGCCATGACGTTGCGGAAGTAGGCCGCGCCGCCTTGGCCGGCGTCGATGCGCGGTTGCAGCATGCCCACGGCGCGGTCGTTGTTCTGCTGCACCACGGCGCGGTTGGTGTCCGCGTTGCGCTGGGCGATGCCGGCGGCGTCCTGCGCAGCATCGCGCGTGTTCATGGCGCCCAAGATGTCGGCGCCCGCTTTGACCACGCTGCCCCAATCGAGCCCGCTGAAAAAGTCGGCCATTAGAACCTCGGCTTGGTCGCGAACATTTGCGAGAACGCGGCAGCGCCGCCGCCCATCGGCGGGGCCATGCTGTTGTCCATCATGCCGCCGCCGGAGTAGGTCTCCGGGCCGCCGTCGTAGCCGTAGGGATCCTGATCGAGCATCGGATCAGCGCCCACGGCGCCCTGCGCCAATTCGTTGTCGTAGCCGATGATGGCGGCGTGCGAACCGAATTCCTCCATCATCGATTCGGTGTCCTGGCCGCCGGGGATGGTCTGACCGCTCATTTCGGCGGCGTAGGGCGTCACCTTGGCGATCATCTGCGCGTAGATCTGCAGGGCGGCCTGATTGTCGCCCTTCTGGATGGCGGCCACGGCCGGCACGATGTACTGCGCGTCGATTTCCTGGAAGATCTGCAGGGCGTCCTCGCGCGCCATGATCGACTCCACCACGATGGGCGCGATGGCGTCGTATTCGGCCACAAGCGCCTGCCCTTGCGGTGTCGCGGCAAGCACGGTGTCACGGAACTGACGCAGGGTTTCAAGCTCAGGGCCGCCGTCCTGGCCGCCCGTGGACATGACAGCTTCGGTGATCCAGCAGCCGTCTCCGCCGCCGCCCTCCCCGCCGCCGGGGTCGCCGCCGGGGCCGACATCGCCGCCGAAGCTGCCGCCGTTCGTGCCCGCATCGGCCGCGGCGGCTTCACCGCCGGTTCCGCCGCCGGGGTCGCCAGCCGGGCCAACGTCGCCAGTCGTATCGCCGGCAGGAGCCCCAAAGCCGCCCTCCGGCCCCGAAATGGCGTCATCGTAGCCGCCGCTCGTCGGGCCGATGCCAAACCCGCCAGCCGGCCCCGAAATGGCGTCATCGTAGCCAAGGGTGCCATGCGGCTGTGCACCGGGCGCGGCGGGTTGGGCGCCGGCACTAAAAAAGCTACCAACTTTATCGCCCAAAAAGCTGCCTACCAGCGATCCGCCTGGGATGCCGGTCAGACCGCCCAACACGCCGCCCAACACGCTTCCAACCTTTCCGCCGGACACGTTGCCGAGACCGGGGCTGGGGCCGCCGAAAAAGCCTTCCGCCGGACCTGAAATCGCGTCGTCGTAGCTTTCGGCTCCCTTGCCGTCCAGCGAATCAGACGAACTCGTGCTGCCGCCGCCGGCCGGGCCCCCGGGCTCGCCGCCGCCGGCCGGGCCCCCGGGATCGGTCGTCGGGGCAAACCCGGCTGGAGCGCCGCCAGCCGGCGGCGTCGGAATATCGGCAATGGCCGAAGCGTTGCCGCTGGTGCCGGCATCCCGGCCCTCGAAGCCGATGGCCCTGCCGCTGTTGAAGCGGTTCGGGCGGGCCACGGTCGGAACCTTGGCGCGCGCCGGGCGCGAGCTGGGCGACGCCACGTACTGCGAAAGCGGATTCTGCTGCCGCTGCTGAACAATGGCCATGG
>CAYWTU010000088.1:0-10126 GCA_964461275.1 uncultured Pirellulales bacterium
CACTATGGTACGTTGTGTACAGAAACACGGTGGTCTGCAGATCGCCGAGGTGTTTCTCGATCAACGGCCGCACCTCGTTCCAGTCCAGCCCACCCACTCCCGTGGCCAACCGAGGCATGGCCAACGTCTGGAGTTGCTCCTTTTCCAGTGCGTGCCGCAACCGTCGCAGCGCATGGTTCACGTTGGCCGCCGTCGCCTTGCCGGGTCGGGCGCCATGGTCGTGCGAGCCCTCTTGTGTGAGCAGGTTGTAGATTCGCGCGCCGTAGCCTCCCCACTCCCAAATCTCGCCCGGCTGGGGATGCGTCTGGTGCGCATAGTGGCGGAAGTCTTTGTACATGATGGGCCAACGCTCGCGCAGCGACTTGGCCAGGCCGTGTTCAAACGGATCGTTCGGCGCCACGCCATGGGCGATCGCTTGGGCCTTGGTCAATAAGATGTCTCCTGACACCGGAACAATCATGTCTTGCTTTCCTTACAGTGAAATATGCTGCGGCGCCGGCTACCTGGTTTCGCCCACGAGCGCCGCCAACAGGTCCATCGTGGAGACCACTCCCGCCACGCGCTGGTGGTTGTCCAACACCACCAGCCGATGCACCTGATTCGTGAGCATCAGCCGCGCCGCCCTTTGAACCGTGCTGTCGGCGCCAATGGTAATGGGGTCCGGCGACATCCATTCTTGCACCTGCTCGGTCAGCAGGTCGGCTCGCTCGAGTTTTTCCACAAGGGCCTCATGTTCCATGCCGCCGGTCTCGGAAAGGGCGTTGAGCTCGTCGCTTAGATCGCGCGTGACGCCCAACAGGTCGGTGACCGAGATCACTCCCACGCAATGCTGTCGGGCGTCGACCACCGGCAAGGCGGAAACGCGGTTTTCGGCCATAACCGTCAGTGCTTCGCGAAGGGTGTCTTGTGGATTGATGGTCACTAGGTCGCGGGTGACCACTTCGGCCAAGGGAATGTCTTTCCGGTTCATGGTTCTGGTGCCTCCCAGGGTTCGACCTATGCCACGCGAAATTCTCGACCGACGCTGCGCCGAAGCGCCGTGTGATATGTCAAGTGGGCCAGCGCCACGTCGCAGATCGCCATTCCAATGGGTATGGCTACGATCCGCTCGGTGTCCGAGTCTCGAGCCCGTTTCTGCCCGGCGACGATCTGACCGATGGTGGCGTAAATCGCCGGCATGCCGCCGGGGAACTCAGGATCGGGCTGTCCGTCTGCCGTCCGGCGATTCCGTCCGATCTCGTCGAAGTATTCGGCCAACGCCACATCGTCGACAATGAACTTGTCGGCTTGATGCAACGCCTCTGACGTGTAGGCGCATCCACCTTCAATCCCCACGCCAAAACCGCCGGGCTTGAACCAGTCGGCTTGGATGATTGGTTCTTCGCCGTTGGTGCAGGTGGCGATCACGTCGGCGCCGTTCAGGCACGACCGGTTGTCGGGACTGGCGATCACCTCACCCTGAAAGGCGGTTTGGGCTTGTAGCTTGAGGGCTTGCATCGCCTCGATGCGGACGTCGCGAAGACGAATTTCTTCAAGCGACGGCAGCAACTCCGTCAAGAACCGAAGGTGCATCGCCCCTTGAAAGCCGCACCCCACCAGCGCCAAGGTTTTCGATCGCGGCGCGGCACATTCGCGGGCGACAATGGCGCTGACCGCGGCCGTCCGTAGGCCGGTCAGATAACCGCAGTCCATAATGGCCAGCGGCACGCCCGTTTCCGTGTCGTTGTAAACCTGCAAGCCGGTGACGTTGGGCAGATCGCGCTCGACATTCTTCGCGAAACCGCCCACCCACTTCAGCCCACAGGCGCCCAGTTGCCTCAAGTACGCGGGCATGGCGTGAATAAAGTTGCCGGGGTCGGTGCCGGTGGGATGAACGCCGATTTTGGGACGCATTTCAAAGGTGCCCGCGGCGTGCTCTCGCAAGGCAGATTCCACCGCGCCCACCACATCCGCGGTGGACAGCTCCAGCGACCTGACGTCGGCTTGGGACAGCAGCAGGATTTCGATTGGCCTCATGACTGGACGAGTCCAACAAACGGATGGTAGGCGTTTGCGCATCAGCTACACGGCTGCAAAGCGGCGCCGGCGCTGTGCGTAGTCGCGCGCCGATGCATCTGAATCGCGCGCGTTGGGTCGGCCTGACGCGCAGTTGGCGCGTCGGACCGACACGTTCCCAAGCTGGGCAACTATTGCGCCCAAGCAGACGACTAGCCGGCCATTGCGAGCGGATAAAACCGGCGCCGTTGCCGGACCGGGTTGGCGGAATCATTCGACGTGGCGTGGACCGAGTCGGCCGGGTTCAAGCTGTCGCCGGTCTGCGCCACGGAAGTAACCTCCGGCGTACCGAGTCGTGCAGCCGGACAAGCACAGGAAAAACGCCCACAGGTTGACGCCGGCGGCCGACCCCACCTAAAGGGCGGCCGTGAACGGGGGCCGCAGATGGACGCGATCAAACACCAATCACATCCGGCCCGATTCGTCCGATGGAACTGGCACTGTGGCTTGTGTAGCGAACGGCTGAAACCGGCGAACAGCGAGCTTGATTATTTGGTCGTCGCGGCGGGAAGTTCGACGTGGGGTAGGCGATGGCCTGCCCGATGCTGGCCGGCAGGTGAAGCGCCGTCCCGCCCGTTGCACTTGCCCGGTGTCGTACCGCGCTAAACCGTCGCGGTGGGAACGCCCAGGCTCGCCGGGCGATTCAGAAGTTGGCCAATTGTAAGCCAAGTCATCATAAACAGTTACGAAAAAGTGGACGAGGCCGGGATCGAACCGGCGACACACGGATTTTCAGCGAGCCCAGAAGCCTCGAAAAAGTACTGTTTTTCCCGGCGATTTTCGCATTTTATAGCATCGGCTCTCATTTGCAAAGCGTTGCAAGTGAATGTCGATTTTCTCGAAGAAAAGCGGTAGTGCGGTTTTCAAATCCGGTAATTACCGGCGCGCGTTTGGTCGGTGTTTCTCGAAGAATCTGCGCGGCACGGTCCTGAAAATCCGGTAGTCCGCTGGCGCGTTTTTGACGACGTAAGTCCAATACGATGGCCAGCCGCCGCAGCGGTGTACGGGGGGGCCCGCGATTCTCAACAAAAACGCGCGCGCCGGGCCGTCCAGTTCCGAAAGCACCCCAGACGCACTCAGTTGCGCAGTCAGTAGCGGCCACATTGCTGCCGCTACGGCATCCAGCCCAATGGGCTGCGGCGGAACACCTGGGACCGTCGCCGCAAGAACAGCCTTGGCACGCTGCTTTCGGTCCCACGAGGTTGACGAGCCAGCTACCACCGCGCCGCGCCGCCCGGAGCCTGTTTTACTTACCATAACAGTTCCACTTTTCGGATTGATCTATTTTGGGCTGGCGGACGGTCCTGCGTGTATACGCCACCACAAAACACCGCCCCCCGGGGCCGGCCTGCGTAGCGGGGTGTACGGTGACGGCCCGCGGGCGTTCCATGCCGAGCCATGCAATCACCAAAACTCCCCGAAGAATGTGCGCGGCTGGCGGACGGTCCCGGCGATCAAGGGGCCCGGGTTTCACTCACCCCTACCCGGGGCCGCGTCGATTCCAGTTTTCATCCTCCACGATGCGGATTGTCACCGGACCCGCCGAGCCATCATCGGCAACCCCGGGCCTGCCGATGGTGTAATCGAGAAACACCTTGATGGCGGCCAAGTCGCCCGCTGTGGCCTTTTCAACCAAGACCCGGACCACGGCCGCGAAATCCTCGTCCGTCACGGCTTCCAGCAGTGCCGACCGAAACCGGCCTACGGCCTGGGCGTGCGGATTCCCTGGGCCACCTTTGTTGCCGACCGTGAACCGGCCGGACCGGTTCCGACCGTTAGAACCGTTTGGTGACGGTGATTTTGTCATACGGTTGATCCTCAGAATTGAAGTCAAATCAGGTTGGTTTCAACTCGATATTTGGGGGATGACAGCTTTCAACGCCACTAGGTCAGCTTGCAGGGCCCCGAAGCGTGCCCGTGGTCCGCTCGGGCCGCGGCGGCTTCGGTTTGCGTTAGAAACGTTATCTGACGGGTCATGCTATGTCTAAATGCGCGCCGCTCTCAGGGAGCCGATTGGCAGCGGGGGCCATCGCTTTTTGCAATTGCTCGCAATGCTCCCGCGATTCACCAGCGGTCGGGTCGCGGCGGCGGGCCTTGAGACGGGCCACCCTGTCGAGCCATGCCACGGCGGCCGTGGGCGGATCGCACCGTAGACACTGCGGCGCCGCACCGTGCGGATAGGCAGGCCACCAGAACATGGAGCCGTCGCAGGTTTTGCACGGCGGCGGGGCTGGGACGCAATCCACTGGCCAGCCGTCGCGGCCTATCTCCACTCTATCCGTCACGATCACGTCGGCCGCAAGGGGTGACGAGTTCACGGCGCCGGTTCGCGGCCGGTCGGGCAGTGACCGCAGGAAGTCGATCACCGCCGGTTTCTGTCGCCGCAGTTCGGCCAATAGCTCAGGCGTGATGGCGTCCATCGGGTGGTACTTCACCTTGTCGCCTACCAGGCGCAGGTCGATCCCAAGAACGTCCAACTGCGAAAGCAACTCCACCAGGTCCATCGTCAGACCTCCCCCCAGCCATCGTCGCTCTGGCCGACGCACTCAGGCTCGGTTTTCGGCGTGGTGACAGTGGCGACGGTGACACAACCCCTGTCTGGCTCGGGATCGGCGGGGGTTCCGTCGCCGTCGCCACTGTCACCAAGCGCAAATACACGTGTGGGCCTGCCGCCCGTGGGGCGTGCGGGTGCGGTCTCCCAGCGCCCCATCCCAGCAGCCACCAGCGCCGCCAGGGCGGTCTCGGCATCGTCAGCGGCGCGGTACCGACGGGGCCCGCGCTGTAGATCGCGGGCGGTCACCCGACCGCCGTGGCGCCCGATCCACTCCGCCAGCTTGCGCATGTCGCGCGACTCGTCGGACTCGCCGAGGATGCCGTACACCCTCCGGGCCTCGCCCTTGGCCCACGTCGTGACGGCGATGGCCGCCGTCATGCTGGCGTCGTCTATGCGGTCCGGGTCGGCCAGCGTGGTGTCGTCTGCCGCCTGTCGGACGCAGTGGATGATGAGCGCCAGGCGAGGGGCGACCTCCTCTAGCTTGCTGTACGCGGCCGCCAAGTCGCCTGCGACCTCGACCGACTCCGCGCCGTGCTGGTCATACCACGCAGTCCAGACGCTCTTGGCCGCCGGCGTCAGCGGCAGGACCACGGGCGCCAGTTGGCCGTCGCTGGCCGTCGCTGGCCGCAAGTCGTAAAGTCGAGAGACGACCGTCACGAAGTCGGCCTCGACCGACTCAGGGATCGTGGCCTCTGTCCATCGCTTGGGGCGCCGCGGCGGGCAGGCCATCAGCAGCCGCGCGGCCAGACCGTTCTCCCGGTGCTCGGCCGCCAGGGCTCTGTCGAGTACCCCAGGCTGGATGCCACCAGTGATGCAGACCGCGGCCTGCGGGACGAATATCGTGCGCGGGATGCCTGTCTTGCGGTCCACAGTGACCGGCTGGGCGTTGTACATACTCAGCCAATGCGCACTATCGGCCTTGGCCTTGCCGCCTCCGGCATAGCGGTCAAAAGACCCGAGCCAACCGGCTAGCTCATCACGCGCCAGTAGCACGCCACGTGGATTACCCAGCAGGATCGGCGCTAGCGCCTCGACCGTCGTGTCGCTGACGATGTTGCGCGTGCATACCGGCGGCTCCGGCTTGACGGGCGGATCGGTCCCAGCGCGCTTCTCCCGTTTCCATTCAGCGTAGCTCTTCTCGTAGTGGGCCAGATTGTTTTCGTGCTCTTTGACGGCCTCGGCGTGCTCCTTCATCGCGCGCCGCTGGCGCTCTTGAAACGGCCGCATCACGAGAGAAAAGGCGGGCGTCTTCATCGTGCCGCTCTCACCGACGATCACCGTCCAGAGGATCGGCGGCGCGTCCCAGGTCCGCTTGAGGCGGACCACTCGCGTCGTGCCGATGGCCGCCCCGAGCGCGGCCAGCATAGGCAGCGCCAGATAGGTCACATCGCACCCGAGCGCCTTGGCCCCTGCGATGCAGTACCTCCGCAGCGGCTCGGGCAGCGCCTCGACTGGGAACGGCTGCCACCGAGCGATGGGCTCGACCACTACTGACGCACGGGCGCCGCGCTGGGCGTCGTGATGTTGGCCATTGCACAGGCCATTGTCCGGCGGCGGCGCATCGCGCAGGTATCCCCGCTCACCCGTCCGGCCATCAGCGCTGCCGAGCTTGCGCCGCAGGTCGCGGTCCGACCATGGCGGCTCGCAGCGGTCAGAGTACTCACGCAGGATCGGCAGCGCCTCATCGACCGACAGGTCGAAGCCCATCGCTAGCGCGTGGGCCACGTCGTAGGTCGCGTCGTGGCCGTGCTGACCGCTCACTGCGGCGGGCATCGCAGCGACATATTGGCGCGCACGCTCGACCACGCTGGCCGATGCTCCCCGGCGTGGACCAGTGGTATGCGGTGTGGCTGGCGCCCGCGTCGGCATCGCCACGTGCGGCGCGAGGATCGACCGCAGGGCCGCTATGTCATACCGCCGCGACGGATCGGCAGACACGATCGAGCATGGCGCCCACGGCTCACGCTTGACGTTTTTCGTCCCGGGGCAGCGCATGATGCGCGGTGGGTCGTGGATGCTGCGGTCACTATCGACCGCGACGATGAGCGTCCGCATCAGTGCCGACCAGTCCGTCAGGTCGGTCGTCGGCTTGGCCAGTCGCCAGTAGGCGTGGACGCCGTGACCGCTGCCGACGATCAGCGTCGGCTCGGGCAGGCCAGCCGACTCCCATCGCTGGCGCGCCGTGGCGACGTCGGTGTCGTCCCAGTCGGCCCAGATGCATCTGGCCAACGCCACGTCTGCCGCCGTCCCGCCGCGACGTGCGCGGGGATTGGCCCCGACGTAGATATTCTGGCGGCGCTCATCATTGGCGCGGCGCAGCTCTCCGGCATGGTCGGCCAGTGTGGCTGCGGTGTGGTAGTCCCGTCGGCCCGATGGTAGCAGTCGCACCTCGATCAGGTCGGTCGGGTCGTACACGCACGCGGTGTACGTCGTAATGGCAGTCGTGATATCATCCATGTGCATATCTCCTATGACCCCGGCGCACGGTCGCACGTCGCCGGGGTTTTTTTGTTGGGGCAGGGGCAGGTCAGACGCCCAGGCGGCGTAGCTCGCGCTCGGCGGCGGCGGATGCCTGCTGCCGCTTGGCCACGCTGCGGACCGGCAGTTCCGGACCGTCGGCATAGGTCAGCGCCGCGAAAAACCGGCTCAGCGCCTCGCGGCTGGTGCAGCGCGTCCCGCCGATGGCGATAGACTCCAGCACCACGCCGCGGCAACCAGAGACGGTCCACCGGTATAGACAGGAGACGTGCGGCCGCTTGCCGCCGCGCCGGGCGGGTAGCAGCCGGGCCGCGTCAGTGAGGCTGACGAGAGATTCCGTCTGAGGGTCGATCATCGCGTTCCTTTTCGATTGGGGCCGAGTATTAGCCAACAATCGAAAGGTAGCGCGATCGTGGAGGCGGAACAACGGACAAAACGTGGCGGAACTCCGGACAAACTGTGGCGGAAGCTATTCCGTCAGATTCGATCCGTCAGGTGGAGCATACAGCGCCTGACGCGGTATCCGTGTGCCCTTCCCCGGGTCTGATTCGATCAGCCGTCTTAATTCAGCCGGAAGCCTTCGGCGGACCCGGTCTGGTTTGTTCACCACGCTGGATGCGGCGACGTATTCCCCATCGGCCTCGACCAGCGCGTTGAGCAGGACGGCACCTTCGGCCGTTAGGGAAAAGTGTGTGCCGTCTAACCGGCACTCGCGGGAATCTTTGTGAACCGTGATACGGCGTTTAGCTGGATCAGAAGGGGCGTCAATGCCTGCCGGCGCACGCTCGGCTTCTGCCATCGCAAGAATCGCGTCGATCGCCCTACATGATGCGCGGTGAACGTTCTCGATTTCGTAGAAGACGTGTTGGGGCGGGTCCGGGATGACCGCCGCAAGCTCAGTCAATGGACCAAAGGCAAGTTGTTCGCTGGAGCGCGCCGCCTTCAGCAATGCCGTGGCAACCGACTGATTCCCATGCCAGGCTCTTTCCTGACAGTCCATCCCGGTCAGCTTTTGCTGCCGGGCCAACTCAAACAAAGTTGCCGGCCAAATCGCTTCGTCGCTGGGAATTGTGCAGTTCTCGAATCTCTCCCACAGCGAAGACCGGATCGAAGCCGGAAGTTGCCGCGAGACCAAGTGGGCAGCCTCTTTGGCAAGTCCGGCGAAGGGATCATTCGGCCGGCCGTTGAATAGTATGAACTTCTGCCACAACCCCGGCCCGAAGACGAGCGGCAAGCCATCTGGTCCAAGTATTGGCTTCCCGTCGGCGTCCATGATCGGATTCTCGCCGACCAGATATTTGCCGTCCGCGTCAACTGCGGGGACGGGATTTCGACAAAAGCCAACCAGAAACGCGGCACACCCCGAGTAGTCGCCGGCTGGCGGCCCCGTCGGGTAATCCTCGCAGCAAACGGTGTACGACTCGATCAACCTTGCTTTCGTTTGGTGGCCGTTCTGAAACGCGGCGTCGAATTGCCTTCGCAGGTCGGACAACGTGGCCATCCACGTTGCATATTCACCCGTTGCGGAACCCATCGCGCATTACCTCCAGCCGGGCCGACCGGCTGCCAGGGCGGGGTAATGCAGCCGCCGCTGGCAGTCGGTCATTCGCCGGGGATCAGCCGGCTACCCGATGTTCTTGAAACCGCAACTATCCTACCCGTTGCATCACCTCCAGCGCCTTGCCGTGGTCCACCTCGGCGTAGATTTCCGTGACCGCGGTCGAACGATGCCCCAAGATCACCCGGGCCACGTCCAGGCCGAATTCCTTCCGCAGCCGCGTGGCCGCATTGTGTCGCAACTGGTGTGGGTGCCAGCTTGGCACAATCACCGTTTCCTTGGGGATCGACGGGTCGGCCTTGTGCGCCGCGGCGTCGGCCTTTTCGCAGCCCCGGGCGATGGCCCGGCCGTAGCTGCCGACGTTGTACATTTCCTTGGGCCGCCGGCGTTGGCGCCGGCGTTCCTCACGCTCGCGGCGCAACAGCGTGGCGAACGTCTGGGCCTTGGTCTTGCGGATCGTCCGGTCGGCATACAGCTTGGAAACCGCCTCGGCCGGACTGAACAGCACGGCGTTCAGGTCGGTCTTGAGCCAGGGGCGGACGACCTCTTGCGCCTTGGGTCCGAAGTAGATCGTTCTCTGGTGGCCATGCCAAGCCGTCTTGTGGCGGTCGGGTGAGTAAGTCCAGACGCGCCCGGTCATGTTCAGATTCCGTCCCCGGATGGCCACCACTTCCCCCGGCCGCATCCCGGTCAAAAGTTGCAGTTGGATCATGGCCCACACCGGCGGCAGGACGTGCGGCTGGATGGCGTCGATGTACGTCTCGGGAACCGGCCTGACCGGTTCACTCTCGCGGGCCTCACAGCGGCCGAGGCGCAATCCAGGCACGGCCCGCAGGGCTTGGTGAACCGACGGCGGGACCAGTTCGTTTTCGACGCCCCACTTGAACACCCGCACGATGCGGCCGCACCGTTTGTTGACCTCATTGCGACAGATTCTGCCGCGGACATATTCCTCGCGGACCACCTTGAGTGACAGCGGGCCAAAGTTGACGGCCGGCGTGTGTCCGTACAACTTTGCCAGGGGGCGGATGGCCAGCTTGATGTTGGCCGGCTCTTTGGATGCGGCGCCGTAGTACCCTTCGCACCAGCGCAGGTAGCCGACCAACAGTTCGTTGACCGACAGGTCGGCGGCTTCCACGGTCGGCAGGCGGCGGCCGGCGGCCATCCACTCCCCGACCAGCCGTTCGTACTCGGCTCGGCTCTCGGGTTTGCCGTGTGGTCCGAGGTAAAAATCGCGGCCGTTGATGGTGACCACGGCTTGGCCACTGGGGCGATGCAAACGATACTTGGGCGTGCGAGCGGGCATTGGTGCGGCCTCCCATATCCGGTAATTACCGGATTCTTGAGGTTCAAAGGCCGCACCGTCCGTGTGAGACGGGTGCCCTCTAAGTCGAGGGCTCAGCGTAAGTTACGAAAAAGTGGACGAGGCCGGGATCGAACCGGCGACACACGGATTTTCAGTCCGTTGCTCTACCAACTGA
>CAYWTU010000089.1:0-10108 GCA_964461275.1 uncultured Pirellulales bacterium
AACCTGACATATCCCACGTTGTGCTCCGCGGAATGACGCTGTTTGCCACACACCGCGGCCAGCAGCGCATCAGTAGCTCTCAGCTCTTGCCGTTGCCCTGGGTGTCGGACGGCTGGCCCACTGTCGTGGTCGAGAATAGCGCCGTCGAAATCCTTGACCCGCTGCGCGAGACGCCGTCGGCGATGCGCCTTTCCGGGCTCAATCTGGTCCTAACACCCGGCGACGCGCCTGCCGAGCCCGGCGCCTCTCCCGCGCCGGCGGTCAACGGCTATCGCGTGCGGGGCTCGATTGGCAACGAGCACCTCAGCGGCGTCGAAGTGACGGGCACGGTGAATTACAAGGGGGGCGGCTGGGACCTGTCGGGCAAGGTGGCCGAGCTGGATTTCACGCCCGAGTTCGTCGCCACACTACCCGGCTGGTACGCCGAGCACATCCAACTGCTGGCGGGCCTGAGGGCCTCCACTGCGCTGAAATTTCGCTTGACCCATGACCCTGCCGCGCCGCAACCGCTGTCGTTCGACATCAGCGGCGAGTGTCAGCGGGGCCGCATCGACGACCCGCGTCTGCCATTCCCGCTGGTCGACGTGCGAGCCGATTGGCGGTGTCACAACGGCGGTGTCGAGCTGCGCGAACTGACCGCCCGCAACGGCGACATGACGTTGTGGCTGGCAGGGCAGCGGGCCGGCATGAGCCAGGCCAGCCCTTGGAGCGTGCGCGTCGTCGGCAAGCGGGTGACGCTCGATCGGCGACTGGCCGAGGCCGACGCCTGCCCGAGGTCATGGCGCGACTATTGGGACCGCTTTATGCCCAGCGGCGCCGCCGATGTCGAAGCGACGTTGCACTCAGACGGTCAGACAGTCGCGGCGGAAGACGTCACGGCCCGGCTGATTAACGTGGCGTTTACGTATCAAGAGTTTCCCTATCGTTTGGAGCGAGGGGCCGGGTCGATTACGTGGCGCGACCAACGGCTCAGCGCCGCCGTGAAGGCCTACGCGGCGGACGAGGAAGTGAGGGTGGACGCGGCTTGGAACGGCGGACTTGGCGACGGCCACGGATGGTTGCGGTGCAAGGTTGACGAGTTGCCGGTGGATCAGAAACTCGTGTCGGCCCTCAAGCCCGAGGTCCGCGAGGCGATAGGCGCCTTGCGGGCGCGTGGCGCCTGCAACGTGCAAGCGCTGTTTGAGCAACCGCCGCCGGTGGGCGGCGGCCCCCGCCCGGCGTCGGAGTACCGAGTGCAGGTCGCCCTCAACCGTTGCGCGCTCAAGTACCAGCGGTTTCCTTATCCGCTGGACGACGTACGCGGGACGATCGAAGTTCAAAACGGTCGCTGGACATTTGGGCCGCTGACCGGGTCGAACGACACCGGCCTGGTGGAGTGCGTAGGACACCTGGAGCCGACGCTGCAAGGTTCGCAGTTGGTGTTGCAACTGACCGGCAACAGCCTGCCGTTGGAAGAGGAGCTGCGCGACGCGCTGGTCGATCCGCAACAGCGCCGACTCTGGGACGACCTGCACCCGCAAGGCGCCGTGAATGTCCGCTGCCAGATCAGCCATCTCTCGGGCCAGCCGGGACTGCACCTCTGGGCGCGGGTTCGGCCGGTGGAAGGCGCCGTCTCTGTGCAGCCAAAGTGGTTCCCCTACCGGCTGGACAACGTCGGCGGCGAGGTCTTTTTTCAGGACGGCCACGTCAATCTGAATGCGCTCAGCGCGCAGCACGGCCGCACGCGCGTGGTCGAGGCCAGCGGCGCCATTGACTTCAGCGCCGACGGCAGTTGGCGCGTCGACGTGTCGCGGCTGTCGATCGACCGCCTGGAATTGAACCGTGAACTGACCGCCGCATTGCCCGAGCGGTTTCGCGGCGCCGTCCGCGAATTGGACCCTCAGGGCCTGATCAACTTGACCGGGCGGGTGCAGATGTCGTCCGGGCCCGAAGTCTCCTCGCCGGTTAAGACCCAATGGAAGCTGGCGCTGGACGTTCACAACGGACAGATCAATCCGGGCATAAAGCTGGAGCATCTGTTTGGCGGCACAACGCTCGAGGGAAGCTATGACGGCCGGCGGCTGTTCTGCAACGGCGAACTCGACTTTGACTCGGTCACGTACAAAGAGCTGCAATTCACCAACGTCCGCGGGCCGCTGGTGGTGGACGACGCCCGAATTGTGTTGGGAGTGCCGGCCGAACGGGGGCGCGAGACGTCGCCGCGGCACGTCACCGCGGACGTTTGCGGCGGTACGCTGTACGGCGATTGCGGAATGATGCTCCACGAGCCCCGCGACTACCGCCTGGACGCCACGTTGGTGCAGGCCGACCTGAAACGCATCTCGCAAGAGATACTCAGCGGCCGGCAAGAACTCGACGGCAAAGTGATGGGGCAGGTGCATCTGGCCGGCCGCGGCCGCGGCGCGCATAACCTGCGGGGTTACGGCGAACTGCAGCTTCGCGAGGCCGACGTTTATCACCTTCCGGCCATGGTGCGGCTGTTCAGCGTCCTGAGCGTCAAACAGCCCGACAGGACGGCATTTACCGAGAGCAATGTCAATTTTCACATTGAAGCGGGACACGTCTATTTCGACGCCATCGACTTCAAAGGTGACGCCGTCAGCCTGCGCGGCAAAGGCGAGATGAATCTCGACGCTGTGCTGGCGCTCAATTTTTACGCGGTGGTCGGCCGCGACCAGGTGCATTTGCCGCTGGTGGGAGGCGTGCTCCGTGGGGCCAGTCAGCAGATCATGCAGATTCGCGTGGACGGCAAGCTCAGCGATCCGGAGATCCGGAAACTGGCGCTGCCGGGAGTCAAGAAGGGCCTGGAGCGATTGGGGATTGAAATGGGTCGCCAGTCCGACCGGCCGCCCGACGGAACCACCGTCAACCCGGCCCGCGGGGCCTGGCTGCCTAGGGTTCCGCTTCGACGGTAGAGTTGCCGTCGTTTTGGGCGTCCTATTCGAAAGGAGACTTGGCCATGAGCAGCATCGGATCTTTGGGGCCGATTTTGCCAGGCGCAGCCGGCTCGCCGCTGGCGCAAACTCGCGGCACGGAGTCGCAACGGGCGCAGCAATTGGCCGACACGCAACAGCGCACCGGCGAGCAACTCCAAAAGGCCGAGGACGCCGCCGGCATCGCGCAAACCGACGGCGAAGAACATGAAACCGAAGAACGCGACGGCGACGGCCGGCGGCTCTGGGAGCACTCACCCCACAGTGCACAAGAGCATACCGCGGCCGACAGTCACGACTCCTCGCCACCCGCCGCCAAGGATCCAACCGGCATGTCGGGCAACCAATTGGACCTTACCGGGTAGGCAAAACCATCCGCGTCGTTTTCGGAGCGGTTCGCCTTACACACGAACCAGTTTGCCGAAGGAATTCCGACCCGTCGAGCGCGCGTCGCGCATCAGAAACTACTCGTCTAGTTCCACGGCGCAGGGAGAGACATCGAACCTGGGGGGCGCGACGAGCGTAGGACCGCTGCCTGTGTCGATGAGCGTGCGGTTGCGGCCTGCCGCTTTGGCCTTACGGAGCGTCTTGTTCAAGCGGGCGAACAGCGACTGGGCCGTGTCTCGGGGCTGGATTTCGGTGGCGGCGGCGGTCATCGTGACGGTAATGTCGCCCGTGGACGCATGGAACGAGCTGGCCTCAATCGTCTGCCGCAGGCGCTCGACGGCGCTCGTGGCAAACTGTGGGCCGTTGTCCAGAAACAGGATCGCGAACTGCTGGCCGCTGAAACGGCTGAGGATGTCGGTCTCGGGGCGTTTTTCGACGACCTCGCGAACCAACGGCCCCAGACAGCCCAGCAACCTGTCGCCCAGCAGCGCCCCGTGCGTCTCATTGACCTTGCCCACACGGTCGACGTCGACCAGCGCCGCCGCGACCTGCCGGACGCGCTGCGGATCGCCGGCCCAAAATTGTTGGAGGATGATCTCCAAGCCCGCCCGATTATATAACCCGGTCAGGCCGTCGAGTTGCGTCCGCCGATCTTGCGCCGTTAGTCGACCCGCTTGATGCATGATCGCCAGCAAGACCTCTTGCATGCGGTCGCGAAGGCTGTGTGCCAGATCGATCAGCTTGCGGATCTCGCCGATGAGCCGCGTACAACCGGCGGCCACGTTGCTGTTGAAGTCCAACAGGTCGAGGTTGCTGATGGTGGTTTCGATTTGGGCGGTCTGTTCGAGGAGGATGTCTTCCAATCCGGCGCCCAGCGCCGCGTTGTCATCGAGTTCGGCGTGCTTGGCTTGGAGGCAGGCCGTGGCTTCACTCTGCTTCTTTAGCCATTCGACGTTGACGGCCTTCAGCTGCGCCAGGCAGGTCTCAATCACAGCCGCGTCGGGCGCGGCCCGGCACGCCCGCACCAGGCCGTCGATGTGAATCAAGTGATCGCGATAGCGTCCGACTTCAAGCCGCAGGACATGGGCAGACGCTTCCACCAAGCCACAGGCGTGTTGCGAATCGTCGAGAACGCTCAACCACTCGGCCGGCAGCTCCTCGGTGACCTTGGGAGACGCCGGCAGCTCGACGGCCGCGGCGGCGGGCGCTGGCGGCGGCGGGACTTCGACCTCGGCCAAAAGCGCCGCGACGAATTCCTCGCTGACCGGCGGAAACCAGTTTTCGCGGCGGGCATACACCGCCAGCGCAAAGCCCAGCCCCACGTTCACTAGCGCCAAGCTGAGGACGAACAGGGTAAACATCGCGGAAGGGGGCAGAGCGCCAAGAGCGCGGAAGGCGGAAAAGGAATCTACGGAAATGTACCTTGTGGCCCGGCGGCTGGGCCTTCGACGGGCCGGCTGCGTCACGCTCATGCGGGCGGCGCGGCCGGCGGCACAATCGTCATAGGTGTCGGATTCCGGCGGTCCGCCGTGGGCGGCGCGGTCCCGAGCGACCTATTCTTAGAGTGAAAGTCTGAACGTGCTACGCGACACCGTTGGCGTCGAACTGCCATGTCGATCCCCTTGGTATTCTTCTGCGCGTTGTTGAACCTGGCCCTGGGCTATGAGCTAGCGGTCCGACTGGGATACGGACAGGCGTCTCCGGCGCTGCGCTGGGCTCGCGGAAACGTGCTGGTCATCATGCCCGCGCCCGTTCGCTTACAGCTGGCGTGGCTGACCGCCGTCCAAGATCGCCTGCGGGCGCTGCGAAGCGGCGGACGTGGCTCGCGGCTCCCATCGTCCACGGCCGGCCCGCTGGCATGGTTTGACGTGACGCAGCAGTGGCTGCAAAAACTGCACGCCGCCGCCAACTCGGCCGACGATTGCCTGATGGAGCTGCGATCGGGCGCGGGGGGCGAGGGGGCGCTGGGAGGCAGAGCGGTATTGCACAACTTGATTGTGGAACAAAAGGCGGCCCTGGCGGAGCTGAAAGCCCACTGGCGGAGGTGGAAGAAACACATCCCGCAGGCCACGGATATTTGCCAGCGGCTCGATGCGCTGAACAAGTCCGTCCAGAAATTGGCCACTCAAATTCCCGGCAAAAAGACGGCCGCCTTGGAAATCGACCAAGTGGCGTCGCTGGCCGAAGCGCTTGCTAAATTGGCGGCGCAGGCGCATGCCATCCGCGATGCGTTGTGGCTGGCGCTGGCGGAAATCAAGACCTGCGGGATGCCTGAGACATGGAAGGTTGACCAGCTCACCTCGCTGGCGACGCCGTGGAGTCTGAAACTGGCCTGGGACGCGCTGCCAGAATCCGCGAACGCCGACTTCGTCGTCGTGGGGATCAGGTTGCTGGGGCTGGACGAGATCAATCGCCAATACGGTACGAGGGTGGGCGATCGGGTCATTCGGTCGGCCGCGGTGACCGCCCGTCAGGTGGCGCCCGAGGCGACGGCGATGGCAAGGCTTGACGGAACGACGCTGGTTTGGGTCGAACCGGGTCGCGCGTCCGACGATGTGCAACCCCTGGCGGAGGCCGTCGCCGCCGCGATTTCCGCCATCGAATCCGAAGTCGGGCAGGAACTGCTGCACGTCTCCGCTACGCCGGCGGTTGTTTCCTGGGAAAGTTCCTGCCGGCCAGCCGAGTTGGCGGCCAGGATCGACGCAAGCTTGGCGACGGCGGCGCGTTGACACCCTGCGGCGGCGCGGCTATTACGTTGCCATGCACTTCTATCTGGTCCGACACGGCGAGAGCCAGTTCAACGCCGAGGGGCGGATTCAAGGTCAATTGGACGTCGAGCTGTCGGTCGTTGGTCGACGACAGAGTTTGGCTCTGGCGGCGGCACTGGCGGACAAGAAAATCGACGCCGTCTTTACCAGTCCGCTCAAGCGGGCCGCCCAGACGGCCGAACCCATCGCAGACGCGCTAGGCCTTACGCCGCACTACGACGACCGCCTGCGCGAGATACATGCCGGGGTGTTTCAAGGCATGTTGTGGCGGGAGATTGAGGCGGCACACCCCGATGCCGCGGCGCGTTGGCTTCAACATGAACCCGATTTCGTCGTTCCCGGAGGCGAATCGCGGCGCGCGCTCATGACCCGCGGCACCTGCGCCCTGACCTACATTCGCACGCTCCCCTATCAAGCGGTGGTCGTCGTGTCGCACGGCGGATTGCTTTCCGCGGCGCTCAAGGGGTTGTTGGCGATACCGGCCGAGCGCTCGCCGTTCAGCTTTCGCAACGCAGGCATTACGCAAGCTCGGTGGGACGACGAGTTTCGATTGTTGACGCTCAATGACACCGAGCATCTGCGGAGCGTCGGCGGCGCCGCGAACGGCGGAGGCGACTTGGCGGTGTAGGCGGGCTTACCGCCACATGTCGTCGTTGGCAAACGGGTGCGACACGTTCAGTTTCGGTTTGGGCAGCGCCTTGAGGGCCGCTTCGGCCAGCCGCAGGTCGTCCATCGTGGTGATCTTCACGTTCAGCGGCGAACCGGTGACGACGGTCACCGGCTGCCCCAGCCGTTCGACCAACTGCGCATCGTCCGTGGCCGCCATGTCGCCGCGCTTGGCGTAGGCGTCGAGCAGCAGTTGCCGGCGAAACACCTGCGGCGTCTGGGCTTCCCAAAGGCCTTCGCGAGGAACCGTTTCTTGAACCGTGTGGTTGCCGGTGACCCGTTTGATGGTGGCTGTCACCGGCACGGCCAGCATCGCGGCGCCGGTCTTGGCGGCGGTTTCAAACACGCGATCGATCCAACCGTCGGCCAACACTGGCCGAACCGCGTCGTGGACGCAAATGAATTCGACGTCCGGCTTCACGCGGGCCACGGCATTGGTGATCGAATCGGCCCGCTCCTTGCCCCCCTCCACCACGTCGATCCCCAGAATCATCACGTTGGCTGCGAACTTCATCTGAAAGTAGTCCCGGTCCTCGGGCGAAATGATCAAGATCACTTGCTTGACGTCGGGCCGATTGAGAAACCGCTCGGCCGTGACGATCCACACCGCACGGCCATCGAACGGCGCAAACGGCTTCTTATAGTTCTTGTTGTTGAACCGGCTGCTTTGCCCGGCGGCCGGCAGGATGACGGCGAACGTGGACATGATCTCCCCTTCCTAGGCCAAGCGCTCCGCAACAATCTCGGCCAGGTCCTTGACCACCACGCCCGAGGCCTCGTCGGCCTTCGACGCGTCGTCGAGCATGATCGTGCAAAACGGACAGGCGGTGGCCACCGTCTTGGCGCCGGTCTGTTTGAGTTGTTCCCAGCGCATCAAATTGACCCGCTTGTCGATGTCCTCTTCCATCCACATCCGTCCGCCGCCGGCGCCGCAGCAGAACGTGCTGGCCCCGTGCTGCTCCGGCTCGACGATCGGCAGGCTCGAAGCCCCGGCCAGTACCTTGCGCGGGGCCTGCGGCAGTTGATTGTGTCGAGAAAGATAGCACGGGTCGTGTAAGGCGATGGGTTTCCGCTGATCGTCCGGCTTGAGCGGAAGCTTGCCTGCTTCCAACAAATCGCCGATGAACTCGGAATGGTGTTGCACCGCGTAATTGCCGCCGTAGTCCGGGTATTCGTTTTTGAGCGTATTGAAACAATGCGCACAGGCGGTCACCACCTTGCGGAATTGGACCATGCCCAGCGTCTCGACGTTGGCGGTGGCCTGTTCCATGAACGTAAAGTCATCGCCTAGCCGGCGGGCCGGATCGCCGGTGCAGCGTTCCTTCTTGCCCAAGATGGCGAAGTTCACCTTGGCGGCACGGAGCACCTTGACCATGGCTTGCGTGACGCGCTGGTTGCGGCGATCGAAGCTGCCGGCGCATCCAACCCACAACAGCACATCGGGCGTGGGATTGTCGTCGACGGTGGGAACGTCGAGCCCCGCGGCCCAGGCCAGCCGGTCTTCGGCCGGCACGCCCCAGGGATTGCCCGAGCTGCCGATGCTGCGGATCGCCTGCTGCGTGCTGCCGAGCACCTGTCCCTCGCCCACCAGGTGCCGCCGCATTTCGACGATCGCTCCCATCTGGTCGATCAGCACCGGGCAGTTGTGTACGCACGCGCCGCAGGTGGTGCACGACCAGAGCGTCTCGGCCGAGATCACCTCGCCGTGCAGGCTCTCGGTTCGCTCGCCGGCGGCGGCCACGTCCAAGATCACTCGCATCGGCGAGAGCGGCTTATGGGTGTTGAAGGCCGGGCAGGCCGACTCGCAACGGCGGCAATGCGTGCAAGCGTCGTAGCTGAGCAGTTTTTGCCAAGGGAATTCCTCGATTTTCGCCAGGCCGAAGCGGCCTGTTTCCTCGACCTCTTCCAGGCTCACGGGCGTAAACCGTCCGGAATGTTTCTCGGGCGTGAGCGCGATGTTGACCGGCGCCACCAAGAAATGCAGCAGCTTGGTGTAGGGAATGATGGCGATGAAGGCCATAACGGCCACCATATGGATCACCCAGGCCAACCAATGCCACAAAGGGGCGCCCGCCTGCGTCAGGCCGACGGCGGCCAAGCCTTGTGCCATTTCCCAGGCCACGAACGAATCGACGCGTTCGAATTCCGGAAAGCCCGTGCCGACCAGCCGCAGCGCCTCGACCGCGAATCCCGTGACGCCGATCAGCAGCAGGAGCCAGAGGATTGCCGCGTCGATCGGCAGGGACGACGGCCGGACCTTTGTCAGCCCCACGCGGCGAGCCATGGCCACGACGAGCGCTACGACAAACGCCAACCCAAACAAATCGAGCGCCACCGAGACGATGCGATAGAACGTTCCTTGGAAAAAATAACCTGCGCCCAACGGCGCCAGGACGTTGTATTCCTGCACCGCGACGATGACCGTGCCGATGAATAGCACGATGAATCCGTAGAAAATTGCGATGTGGCTCAGCCAGGCAACCGGGATGCGGGCGATCCGAACTTGCACCAAGACGTGCCTCACCAATCGGCCCATCGCGGCGCCAATGTTCAGCGGCTGTGGCCCCAATTTCATCCCGCGACGCCAGACCCGTACGCGACGGTAGAGCCCGAAGCCGAATGAGGCCAAGGCAGCTATGAACAATAGATACATCGCCGCCTTGGTGGGCGCGCCGATGTTCCAGAGGATTTCCCGCGTTTCTTGTTGCATTTCTATGTCCAGAGCCACTCCGCTACGCGAACGCGGCGTAGTCCTTTCCGAGCAGCGAGGCGGCAATCTTGAGCTTCATGATCTCGTCGGTCCCTTCATAGATGCGGCAGACGCGAACGTCTTGCAAATGTCGGCCCACGCGGTACAACTCCGACCAGCCGCGTCCGCCGTAAATCTGCACCGCTCGATCGGCCGCGTCCCAAGCGGCGTTGGAGGCGAAAAACTTGGCCTGCGCCACCAGGTAGTCGGCCCGCGCGTAGAGGTCGGTATCTTTGGGATCGGCATCGCTGGCGGCCTTGGCTTCCGCGGCACGGAGCACCATTTGTTCGCTGGATGCGCGGTGAATTTCGATCATCGCCAGATGTTCTTGCACCAATTGGTGCTTGCCGATCGGCTTGCCGTGCTGGTGTCGGGTTTGACAGTAGTGCAGCGCCTCGGCCAGGCAATCTTCGATGACGCCCAAGCAGCCTGCCGCCACGCTCAGCCGCCCTGAGACCAGCGTTCCCATGGCGATGCGAAACCCGTTGCCCTCCGCGCCCAGCAGATTATCGACCGGCACGGGGTGGTCATTCATTTGAAACATGCCGGTGTTGGCGGTGGGCATGCCCATTGCGGGGCCATGGTCTACCTGGGCGACAATTGGC
>CAYWTU010000090.1:0-10100 GCA_964461275.1 uncultured Pirellulales bacterium
CGCCAAGCCGTCGGCGATGGCCGCGGAGCCAATCGGGCCGGTCAGCCGCACCAAGAAAGTTTCGGCCGGTTCGTCCACCGTGTCGGGGATCAAGGGGACGCGAATTTCGTGACGCGTCTGGCCGGGCAGGAAGACGACTTGTCCGGAGCGCGGCTGGTAGTCTTGACCCGCGACCGCCACGTCGTTCTCCGTGGTCCAATCGACGCTAACCGTTTCGGAGGACGGACTGCTGAGCCGCACGACGAACACCGCTTCGCTTACGCCTTCACCGACGTTCGCATCGCTTAGCGTAATGCGCGGAAGCGGACCGGCTTGGCTGTGGACCAACAGCTCGAGGCTTTCGCTGGCAACCACTCCCCCCTTGTCATCGCGGAGGATGATCGTGATTTCGCTGATGCCGACGTCGAGCCCTTCGGCATAGAGCGTGGTGAGAATGAAGTCGAATGTCGCCGCGGCCCCCTGCCCGTTCGTGTACGTATTTCCCCAGTCGATCGGTTCGTCTTTGTCGGACGTCGTCCAGAGCCGAACGCCGTCTGCTCCCTGCGGAGCCATGATTTCTAGGCTATAGCCAGAGAGTTGAGCCGCCGAGATTCCCTGCGCGACGTTCAGCGCGAGGGCGATGGACTGCAGGTCATTCTCCCCCGTCACGCCAGACAAAACGTCATCGGCGTCCGTGTTGCCGTTTTGATTGTCGTCATCCCAATTGGTTGTCAGGGTTGAGGAAGCGGCGCTGATGGAAATCGTCAAGTCCTGTGCCGACCGGTCGTCGTCGAGAATGGCAACATACGAATCGGGCAAGAACAGAGGCGTTGACCAGATCGGGTCGGTTGCGGTTAGGCTGAGAAGTACGTGTTCGGTCAGTTCCGTGTCGGTGTCGTCAAACAGCGGTAAGAGAACGGATTGTGACCCGCTACTCATGGCGGCAAAGGTCACCGATCCATTG
The DNA here is from genome assembly GCA_964461275.1 of uncultured Pirellulales bacterium. Taxonomy (GTDB): domain Bacteria; phylum Planctomycetota; class Planctomycetia; order Pirellulales; family CAYNRE01; genus CAYWTU01. The sequence goes on from CAYWTU010000090.1 coordinate 944, forward strand.
ATTGTGCTGATCGGCTGGTCAAAATCAGCGCTCGTCGCCGGATTGGCCGCTTGGTTGGAATTCAGTAGACTCAGCGTCCAAGTGACCGTGCGATTGACCACCTGCAATGGTCGGACGGGCGACAGGACCAGATGGGCCGAGGCGTCGTTCTCGTTGAGAGAAAGACTGCCCACCGTGACCTGGAAGTCGTCGTCGCTTTGGATATTGACGGTCGTTGCAGCATTTGACAGCACGAGCGAGCTATCCGCCAAATTCGACTCGTCGGTCCATTGGACGCCGAACGACTGAATGCCTTCCACGAAATCGTCGTTCAGGATGGAGATTCGCAATTCGCCAGAGGTGTTGCCGGCCGGGATCACCAGAGTGCCCGAGAGAGGCCCGGAATAGTCCTCCCCATATTGGCCATCGACCAAGGGGTCCGTGCCCAAGTCAACGAGTTGCCAGCCCAGCGTAATGTCCTCATCGATCGCGCGGGTCAAAGTGACGAACGCCCCTGCATATCCAGGGCCGTTTTCGTTTCCTTGCGAAGTGTTCGGAATGTACACTTGGGTGTCATTGTCGATGATTGTGGCCCAACCGTCGGGACGGGCGACGCCGGCGCCCGTCGCCGCCACCAAGTGGACATAGAACTGTTCCGACCCAGCCTCGTAGAGACCGTCGTTGTTGATTGGCACCGAGATGGTCGTCGTGCTGTCGCCCTCCGGAATGGTCGCGACCTGATTCGTTAAGACCGTGAAATCACTCGTCCCGGCGGACGAAGCGAAAGTGGACCAAGCGATCGACACCTCCTGGGTGGCCGGCCTTGTTAGGGAGAGCGTGAATTGGGCGGTTCCGGCGTCCTCGTCGACGGTCACGTCGTTGATCGAGACGGCTGGCTGATCGCCACGAATGATGCCTTGGGCGGTCGCGTCGGCGCTCCGGGGCTCGTTGAGTTGCACCAGTGAGGCGTGGAACCGGAAGACTTCATCGTTTTCAGTTAGGCTGTCGACGAGGATCGGTACGGAAACGTTGAAGGTCGGCGGTGAACTGGGCCCAATATCGAGATAAGCGACGGTGGTGTCGACGGTGGTATAGTCAGGATCGCTTACGTAATTACCGCTGCCGACGGCCGTGTCGCCTTGCGTGTCCCAAGACAACCGCAGCGGCCGTTCCGTGGGGCCGGAAAGTTGGATCGTAAAATGCGCCACGCTTGGGCTCGCCGCCGTTCCTTCATTGATCTCCACGTCAGCAATCGAGATGGTCGGGAACGGTTCGTTGTCCTCGATTTGTAGTGTGACAGTTCCTGTCGGCCGGTGGACCGTGAGTTCCGCGTTGTTGGCAAACTGAAGAGCGGCAATTTCGTAATTCAGGACCGCCGCCGCGCTCTCAAACAGGATGTCGTCCACCGATTGGATTGAGAACTCCGCCGCGACGTCGCCCGCGTCCAACGTGACCTGACCGCTGGCAACCGCGAAATCCGCGGTCGTGGCGTTGGGGGCATTCGACCCGATGGCTGCGGTCTGCCAATTGAAAGTCATTTCGATTTCTTCGTCGAGCGGCCCAGTCAGCGGTTTGGACAGTCGCACGCGGTAAGTGGCCGTTTCGCCCTCGACAACTGCTCCCTGCGGGTTTGGCGGCTCAACCCACAGTACGGGAAGCGTTCCATCGTCGTCGAAAATCCAGCCGATTCCTGACTGGAGCCCAGCCGTCGACGCATGCGACACATCGGTGAGACTCAGGACGAACGTCTCCACGTCTTCCCACCCGTTGTCGTGCCTCGTGTCATCGAGAATCTCAACTTCGATCGTTCTGACCGTATCACCGGGTGCGAAGGTCAGGATTCCATGTCCGACCAAATAATCGGAATCGAGAAGTGCCGGAAAATAGCTGCCGCCCATGCTCGTGGCCCAGTTCATCCAGATTGGCCGCGTGCTCGGCTCCGAAAGACGGACGGTGAACGTGGCGACCGGATTCACTCCCGGGCCGTGATCGGCCTCCGAGACATAGGCGTCCGAAATCGTCACAAGGGGCAATAGTCCACTGTGATCGATGATGGTCACCTGTGCTGTGCCGTCGGCGATCGCCGCGCCGGGCGCGGACGCCAGATTGACAAAAAACGTCTCGTCCTCTTCCTGAATGGCGTCGCTCGCGATGTTGACTGTGATCGTCCCGGAGGTGGTTCCCTTGTAGATCGTCAGGTTCCCCTCCGGCGCGGAGAAGTCGGTTCCCTTGGTTGCCGTGCTGTTGGCCAGGGACCATGGGATAACGATGTTCTGGAAACTGGGATTCGACAAGGTGACGGCGAGCGCTACGGTCGGTCCTTGTTCGTTGACTGTCTTGTCGGTGATCGTGACTTGCGGCACGGGATCGTCGTCGACGATCGTGACCGTGCCGAGACGGTTGGCGAAGATCACGTCAACCGATGGTCGGATCGTTACAACGAACTTCTCGTCGAGTTCATAAGTTGTGTCGTTGATGAGCGGGACGTAGACCGTTTGAACCGTCTCGCCGGGCGTGAACGTCACGCTTCCTGACGCGGGGCCGTAATCTGAGCCTTCTACAGCCGTTCCTGCCTGCACGTGGAAGGTGAGCGTAAGTGACTCAAGAACTGGGTGATCGAGGCTGATGGGAATCGCCGCCACGCGGTCCGATTCACGCACCTGAGCGTCGCCAATCGAAACCAGCGGCGCGGAAACGTCGACCGGATAAATCGTCCCCACCGCGTCCAGATCGCCCTCCTCGGCATGGACGAGATTCGACAGTTGAACGTGGAACGCGTGCGGCTCATCGATTCCCGTGAGTTGCCCACTGCCCGGGGTGACCTGAATCGAGACCTCGGTCTGGCCCGGATAGAACACGACCCGATCGGCCGCGGCCACGTAGTCGCCGTCGGCCGCCGCGGCCGTGCCGTCCAGCGTTGTCCAGTCGGCCGTGACCCGTTGACCGCTCGGACCGGACAAGCGCACGCGGAAGTCGCCCGGCTGCCCGTTGTCGAACAAGTATGCGTCGGCAATCGAAATCGTTGGCGCTGCGTCCACGTCATCAAAGATCGTGCCGGAGGCCCGATCTTGACCCGAGTCAACAATGGCGTTCACCGGCGCGGCCCCCAGCACCAAATAAAACTGCTCGGTCGCCTCGTTGAGACTGTCGGGCAGGATCGGCACCGTGACGGTCTTGGTCGTTTCTCCCGCGGCAAAATGGAGCGTTGATTGGACGGCCGTATAGTCTGCGCCGGCCAGCGCCGTCACGCTCAGCATGGAGACGTTGACCTGGATCGGCAGTCCGCTGGGACCGCTCAATTGAACCTCGAAGGTCAGCGACGAGTCGGCTTCACTGGCCTCTTGGGGCAGCACGCTGACGACCGGCGGCGCATCGGCGTTGTCCTGAATGGTGACGGCAACACGGTCTTGGCCAAGCGTGACGTTGGACGCACCCAGAATATGGACCTGGAACGACTCGTCGTTTTCTTGTCGTTGGTCGTTGAGGATGCCCAGTGGAATGACCTTGGTTGTTTCACCCGGCAAGAATACGACCTGCCCGGTCGCAGCCAAGAAGTCAAAATCGCTGGTGGCCGTACCCTCTTCGGTCTCATAGTCCAGGGCGATCACCTGACCGCTGGGAGCCGACAGGCCAACCACAAAACCGACCGTGCCAGCCGCTTCGCCCACCGTAACCGGATGCCAGACGAGCGCCGGCTGCGGGTCGGCGTCGTCCCGAATGGTGACCACGGCGTCAGAGTCTCCGAGAGTCGCGCCCTGTGGTCCAGACAGTTGAATCTCGAAAGTTTCCGCATTCTCGGCCAGTGCGTCGTTCAGGACGGACACGGGGATCGTTTGTTCGATGGTTCCCGGTGCGAAAGTAATCGGACCGCCAAACGCGAAATAGTCCAGCAGAACAGTTGCCGTGCCATCCATGGCGGACCAGTTAACGGAAACTTGGATAGGGCTCGGTTTCGACAAGCGGACCGTCAGGACCGACAGCGTGTTGCCTTCCAGGAATAGTCCATCGTCAATGGAAACGACGGGCGGGGTTCCATCGTCGTCGAGAATGGTGGCCGTGGCCGAGTCGTCGACCAGTGTAATGCCCGCGACGGGGGCAATCGTGACGCCGAATGACTCGATTGGCTCTTCGACCCCATCGTCCATGAGCGGCACGTCGATGGCGCCAAAGACCTGACCGGGAAGGAACTCGATGGAACTGGTGCTCGGATCGGCGGTGCCCGTGTAGTCGTCCGGACTGGTAGCGGTCCCGGCGGTCGTGCTGTAGACGAGCGTCGTGGGCTCACTGACCGGTTCGGAGAGCGCCAGTTGCAGCGTCACCTTGCCGTCGTCCTCGGACCGCGTGGCGTCTTGAATTAGGAGCTTGGGGCCCGGCATGTCGTCGTCTTTGATTGTTCCGACGCCGATCATGGTCCCTGCGTCTGCCCCCAGCACATTGGACAGCGTGACCGTGAAGGTCTCGGTCGCCTCCTCGACGAAGTCGTCGGTCAGCGTCATCACCAAGGGCATCGAGGTGACGCCGGCGGGGATTTTCAAGGTACTTGTTCCACCCAAAAAGTCGGTGGGGTCCAGCGCCGTACCGGCGGTGGTCGCCCAATCGAACTTCACTTCCGAATGAGCGGGGTGCGACAGCGTAATCAGGAACGGAATCGCCCGTTGAACTTCAATGCCCGTGGGACTGTCGATGCTGATGGTCGGCGGACCGGAGTCGTTGGCCACGATGCGGACCGTCACCGACGGCGTATCGATGACAGCGCCGATGGCCCCGGTCAGGCGAATGGTGAATTGTTCGGTCGTCTCGGCCGCCACGTCGTTCAGAATGGGAACTTCGATCGCGGCGTACTGCGAACCAACCGGGATGACGGCCGTTGCCGAGGCAGTCGAGTAGTCGCCGCCAGCAGCCGTGGCCGTGTCATCCTCCGTGTGCCACGCGATCTCGACCGGTTGAGTCGCCGGCGCGGAGAGCGTTACCAGCAGCACCGCCTTGCCCTGGTTCTCCTCGATGGTGAGGTCCTCAACACTCGCATGAGGTAAGTTGGCCGGGAATCCCACGACTTCGCCCGCTTCCACATCTGTGGTCACGTCGGGCGGGACGGTGATGGTCAGGAACCAATCGCTGTCCTCGTCGCCGGTCAGCTCGTCGGCTGCACCGTCGTCGGGAAGCATGGCGGGCGTAAGGAACTGGCCCAGGTTGAGACCGCCTGTGCTGCCTGCCAAATGATTGATGCGGGAGCCGTAATCGCTCGCTGTGGACCACCATTCGGTTGTTACACTCTGCAATAGTCCGCTGGCTCCGGTGGTCGAAACCGCGCCGACCAAGTCGCCGCCAATCAAAAGGTCGTCGCTCCCGCCGCCCAAGAGAGAGTCGATGTCCGGGCCGCCGATGAGAACGTCGCGTCCCGGGTTGAACCCATACAGACTGTCGCCTTTAAGTGCATCGTCGCCATCCAGCCCCAGCAGGATATCGGCTCCATCGTCTCCCAGCAGCTCGTCATCTCCCTCGCCTCCGTGCAGCTCGTCGTCGCCTTCCGCGCCTTCGATCACGTCGTCGCCTGCGCCGCCGAAGATCGTGTCGTTGCCGTCGCCATCCACCGGTGCCAGGTCGGCCCCATTCAAGAGGTCATCGCCCGAGCCGCCGAGGATCAAGTCGGCCCCGCCCATCCCCATCAGGTAGGCCGAGCCGGTGAAATCACTGGCATCGAGCGTGTTGTCGCTCGCGCCGCCGATGAAGAACGGCACCTCAACCCCAGCCAACACGTCGGTCCCCATACCGGTGACTAGGGCGTCGGTGAGCGTTACATCGACATCCGCTTCTTGAAAGACCATGTCGATGTCGTCGCCGCCGTCGAGGACATCGTCGCCGAGGCCGCCGGCCAACGAATCGTTGCCAGCTTGCCCCAGCAGCGTATCGTTGCCGTCCATCGAATTGCCGATGAACCAACCGCCGATCAGCGAATCGTTGCCGTCCCCGCCTTCCAGCAGGTCCGCGCCGTCGGCGGCTACGCCGTTGATCGTGCCGCCAATCAACCCGTCGTCGCCATCGTCGCCATACAGGCTGTCGTTGCCCACGCCGCCGACCATCAGGTCGCTGTCGGCTCCGCCGTGCAGCGTGTCGTTGCCGGCTGCGCCGACCAGGATGTCGTCCCCGGCATCGCCGAAAAGTTCGTTGTCCCCGTCCGGTTCGCTGCCGGAGAACGATAGCCCGCCCAGGACCACGTCATTGCCGGCCTCACCAAACAGGCGATCGAAGCCGACGCTGCCAACCAGCGAGTCGTTGCCCAGTCCGCCTTGAATGACGTCGGTTGGGTCACTGCCGCCCGTGGTGTCCAGGCTGCCAGCCATCACCATGTCGTTGCCGTCGCCCGCATCGAGCACGACCCGATGTTGGGAGTTCAAGGCCGGGAGCAGAAAGTCATTGCCACCCCAGCCGTTGATGATGAGCAGGCCGTCAATCCCGACGGCCGTGACGTCCGGCGCAAAAAAGTCGTCCTGAATCGAAACGTAGACGTCCACTTCACCGGCGGCGCTGCCGTTGCCGAAGAGGAAGAATTCGGATGCGTCTGTGCCGTCGAACACCAAATCGTGCTGCTGAGTGGCTGCGTTGAACTGCTTGCGGACGGAGGCGATGGCGATCTGGCGGGTAGAAACCGTCTCGCCCGTTACGTTGGGTTCTCGGGTGACCGTCACTGCGTACAAACCGGCCTCGTCGTATTCGTGCGCGACGTCGGTCGCATCCAGTGCATCCGACACCGTTTCGGTCGGGCTGCCGTCGCCCCAATCGATCAAGACATCGAACGTCGCATTGCTGGCGGCCCCTTCAGTGGCGCGGAGCGAAATCGTAATCTCGGTGCCGCCGTCGACAGTTAGCGGGTCGTCGTCCGGGTCGTTCTCGGTGATCAGCGCTTGCTGAGGGGCGTCGAACGTGGCGAGCGTGACGTCCACCTCCCAAGCCGAATGGCCGACTTCTTCTCCAGGATCGCACTCAAAGTTGAGATTCTCGTCGATGAACAGGTCGACCGAGATCGTGAACAATTCCTGAGCCGTCCCTTCATACCGATACCAAACGGGCAACTCATTGACGCCGGACACGATTTCGGCCGGCGCGCCGTTGCCCCAGTCGATGTGGAACGCGTAGGGAATTTCAATCTCGCGCGTGAACGAGTCCGGGTTGGGCGGAACGTGCATGGTGAATTCGATCGACTGGCCGAAGTAGGCCGCCGTGGGACCGGTCAGGTACTCGTAATCGTCCGGGCCGGACGGACCGGGTGACGAGAGCAGCGCCAGTCGCGCAAATCCCTGCCCCGGGTCCAACGATGGTTCCTCCTCGGACCACGGATCATCCGGCAACTCGTCGTTGCTCGGCTGGCTGAAGTCGCCGTAGGTCGCCTTGATTTCGTCGTCGGTGAGCGGCACCGGGCCAATCAGGCCCGCATCGATGGCCTGCTGCTCTGGCTTGGAAAGACTGGGAGCCGCAAATGACAACGCCACACGGGAGGCGAAGGTTTGAACTTCGGGCTCCGGCTCCGGCTGATTTTGAGCGGCGGCGGCAACGGCCAATACTTCCGTCAACGGCTGGATCGACTCCGGATCGCCGCTGTAGGCCAACGTGGGAATGCTCGTGACTTCGGCGCTAGCAAGGTCGATGCCCGCTTGGGCCGCCTGCTCGCGCAGGTCCGGGTTGGCAAAGGCCTGGCTGGCCGGTTCACTGGACACGAATTGGAAACTGCTGTTCCCCTGGCTGACCGTGATGACGTTCCGCAAGAGGTAAAACGTGTCGCCGTTGGTGATTCGGCCCAGCGCCCCGTCGGCCACCGATTGTGCCACTTGCTCGACCCGCCGCTGCCCGACCGTGCTGGCCGTCGTGTCGCGTACCGGCGCCGCCAGTTCGATCGCTTCCTCGGCGCGCAGTGCCGCCAGCGTGGAAAGGTCGAAGGCGTCGATCGCCAGTAGCCGGCGCTCTTCGAGTGGCTGAAAGATTGCCTGGCGGGGCTTAACAAGTCCGCGACGGCGCGAGGCGCGCAAGCGCTTGCCCAACATGGCCGGATGCTCCGAGGTGCACGGCGAGACAGACGACCAGTTCCACGCTACGGACACCGTCCGCACGTGCAGTCATCAACCGGGCCTCTTCCACTGCTCACACTTGGCAGTGGCACACCGGAGCGACAGAGAGTTCCGGCCCTCTGTACCCCGTTCACCAACCGCGGATTGTCGGACTCCCGCCGGCCGATTGCAAGCGAGTTCTTGGCGATTTTCCTGAGCAAGCGGGGTGATGGCTGCCGATTGGTAACGCCAACTGTCCATGACGGCTCATTGAGTGACAGCCGTCTGTCGCTCGCGGATTCCGGAATCGACAGCGTGACGGGCTACACCGGCTCGATCCAGGCGGCCAGGAGCAGAGCGTCCCGGGCCCGCTCGACGGAGCCCATGTCGCGGATAAATTTCTGGGCCCGCCTGAGTCCCTGCTGCGTTTCTGGCGCCCAGAAATCCTTCTTTCGCAGCGCCATCTTGATCTTGTTGATGTGGTTGGGGCGGACGCGGACTCGCCGCTTGGCCAGCCGCACGACCACCATCTCGCTCGAAACGTCTGGCCCCAACTCGACCAGCGCCATCCGAATCGCGAGGGACTTCGATTTACGCCGATTCCACATTCTGGCACCGTCCTTTCTGCTGCTAGGGTCGCCCAACGACCATCATCAGAACGGCCAGACAGCCCGGAATCCAGCAACTGGGACGAGCAAATGACCGAACGGGTTGCACCCTTGGCCCGGCTGTCCCAGGACCGTTGATTTGCGCGAAACTCACCTTTCTTGCGGCGGTCATCGCGTACGCCGTACAGACCGCCAACGGCGGGGTTCGCCTGGCTGGCTGTACAACGCCTCGATGGCCGCGTCGTGATGCGTCTCGACCGATGCCGGCGTGAACTTCTCGACGGCGGTGGCCGGCGCTGGTGCATCGCTTACCCGCGCATTGCCGTCGGGAATCGCGAGTGGCGCGCCGGCCGGCGGCACGTACCCGACCGCGATCCCAAACGGCAGCGACACGCCCTGCGCCGCGCCCGCGAATGCCGACACGGCGCCAGCCGACGATATCTGCGAAATCTTGTTGGCCCCCAGGTACTGGGCCGCGTAGAAGCTGCCCGTTACGGGGTCGAACGCCAAATCGGTGACGGCCGGCAGGAC